>NZ_RAWL01000492.1:0-5946 GCF_003668885.1 Corallococcus sp. AB049A
GGCCCCGGGGCTCGGGCGGTGAGGGCGGCGGCACGTAGGTCAGCGTGGCCACGGACGTCTCCGTGGGGCCGTAGTGGTTCTGGATGATCAGCTCTGGCGCGGCCTGCCGGATGGCGGCGACCAGCTCCCACGGGCACGCCTCGCCCGCGAAGACGAGCCTCGCGCGCGGCAGCAGGTCCGGGAGCGCGCGCAGCGAGCGCAGCGTCTCGAAGTGGCTGGGGACCAGCTTCAGCACGTCGATGGGGTGGTGCTTCAGGTAGTCCGCGAAGGCCGAGGGATCCGCCGCGCGGTCATGCGACAGGACGTGCAGGCAGCCGCCCGTCGTGAGCGCGCCCCAGACCATGGTCGTGCCCAGGTCCGCCGCGAAGGTGGAGACGATGGCGAAGTGGCTGGCGGGCGGCGCGTCCAGCCGGCGCAGGATGCCCTCCAGGTAGTTGCCATAGGTGCGGTGCTCCACGGCCACGCCCTTGGGCTTGCCCGTGGAGCCGGAGGTGAAGAGCACGTACATCAGGTGCTCCGGCCCGTGGAGCCGCGACGGCCGCGTGGAGGGTTGGCGCGCGAGGACGTCCGCGTCCCGGTCCAGACAGACGGCAGCCAGCGAAGGCGAACCCTGGAGCGGATCCGCGAGGTGCGCCTCGGTGACGGCGATGCGGGCGCCCGCGTCCTCCAGCATGAAGCGCACGCGGTCCGCCGGGTACGACGGGTCGACGGGCACGTAGGCCGCGCCCGCCTTCAGGATGCCGAGCACGCCCACCAGTGTGTCCAGCGAGCGCTCCAGGTAGAGGCCCACGCGGGACTCGGGCCCCGCGCCCAGGCCGCGCAGGTGGTGCGCCAGCCGCGACGCGCGCACGTCCAGCTCGCGGTAGGTGTAGTGGCGGCCCTCGAAGGCCACGGCCGGGGCATCCGGCGTGCGGTCCACGTGGGACTCGAAGCGCTGCACCACGTCCCGCGCGGGCGGGTATTCCGTTCGCGTCGCGTTCCAGTCGCGCACGACGCGGGCGAACTCGTCAGGAGGCAGCAGGGGCAGGGTGGACAGGGGCGCTTCCGGCCGCGCCGCCATGCCGTTCAGCAACTCGCGCAGGTGGCCCACCATGCGCACGACGGTGTCCCGCTCGAAGAGGCCGGTGTTGTACGTCACGGAGCCGGTGAGGCTTGAGTCCACGTCGTCCACGGACCAGCTCAGGTCGAACTTGGACGTGCGCGTGTCCAGCGGCAGCTCCTCCACGCCCAGGTCCGCGAGCGCGGGCGTGCTCCGGGGGATGTTGTTGACGGAGAGCAGCACCTGGAACAGCGGGCCGTGCGCCAGGTTCCGCTCGGACGTCGTCGCCTCCACCAGCTTCTCGAACGGGAGCGCCTGGTGGTCCGCGACGGCGAGGAACTCCTCGCGCACCTGCTGGAGCAGCTCGCGCGCGCTCGCCCTGCCCACGGGCCGCGTCCGCAGGGCCAGCGTGTTGACGAAGCAGCCCATCAGGCCCTCCAGCTCGGAGGCGTCGCGTCCGGCCACGGTCGTGCCCAGGACGAGGTCCTCCTGGCCGGTGTAGCGGTGATAGAGGGCGCTCAAGCCGGAGAGCAGGACGACGAACGGGGTGACGCGCTCGCGCTGCGCCAGGGCCCGCACCGCCTGGGACAGCGCGGGCGTGAGGTCGAAGGGCTCGATGGCGCCGTTCGAGGTGCGCACCGGGGGACGCGGCCGGTCCGTGGGCAACTCCAGCAGCGCGGGGGCACCCTGGAGCCGGGCCTGGTAGGCCGCCAGGTGGGACGCGAGGGCGTCGCCGGACATGCTCGCGTTCTGCCAGTGCGCGAAGTCCGCGTACTGGAGGGCCGGCTCCGGCAGCGGCGAGGGCTGTCCCGCGACGAACGCCGCGTAGAGCGCGCCCAGCTCCTTGAGCAGCACGCCCATGGACCAGCCGTCCGCGGCGATGTGGTGCAGCGTGAGCAGCAGCACGTGCTCCGCGTCGCCCACGCGCCACAGGTCCGCGCGCAGCGGCAGCTCGTGCTCCAGCGCGAAGGGACGGCGCGCCCGGGCTTCGACATCCGCCTGGACCTGGTCGCGGCCGGAGCGCTCCGGTGTCACGGGGTGCCGGGTGAGCGTCACCCGGGACGCGGGATGCGTCACCAGCGCGGGGGCGTCGTCGCGGGTCGCGTAGGTCGTGCGGAGGACTTCGTGGCGGCGCGCGACCTCCTGGAGCGCGGCCTCCAGCGCATCCGCGTGGAGGGCTCCGGTGAGGCGCAGCGCGAGCGGGATGTTGTACGCGGCGCTGCCCGCCTCCCACTGCCCCAGGAACCACAGCCGCCGTTGCACGGAGGAGATGGACGGATCCTCGTCCGGGGGACGGCGTGGAATGACAGGCGCGCTGGCTTCCTTCGCCCGCGCCTTCTTCAGGCGCTTCTCCAGCAAGGCCCTGCGGGCATCCGACGTCGGGTTGGGATCGCTCATCGTGATGGCTTCTCGGGGGTGGCGAGGAGGAAGCGGTGCTTCAGGACGCGCGGGAGGCCAGCGCCTGGGCGACCTCTTCGTCGCTGAGCGCGTCGATGTCGGCCATCAAGGCCTCTTCGATGCGCGCGGCGAGCGCGGCGAGGACGGGGGACTCGAAGAGCACCCTCACGGAGAGGGACACCTCGAAGCGCTCGCGCACGCGGGCCATGACCTGCGCGGCGAGGATGGACTGGCCGCCCAGCGCGAAGAAGTCGTCCTCCACGCCCACGGTGGGCAGGCGCAGCACCTCGCACCAGAGCTCCACGAGGAGTTCCTCGGTGAGGGTGCGGGGTGCGACGGGCGGCGAGGTCCGCGCGCTGGCGTCGTGCGCGGGCACGGGCAGCGCCCGGCGATCCACCTTGCCGTTCGGCGTGCGGGGGAACGCGTCCAGCGCGATGAAGGCGGAGGGCACCATGTGCTCGGGCAGGCGCTCGCGCAGGAAGCGCGGGAGCCCGTCCAGGGCCACGGGCGTGCCGGGGGTACCCAGGACGTAGGCGATGAGCTGCTTGCCGCCCGGGCCCCGCTCGTGCACGGCCACCAGGGCTTCGTGCACGCCGGGGTGCTGGCGCAGGGTGGCTTCAATCTCACCCAGCTCGATGCGGAAGCCGCGGATCTTCACCTGGTCGTCCACGCGGACCACGAACATCAGCGAGCCGTCCGGCAGGAAGCGCGCGAGGTCGCCCGTGCGGTACAGCCGTTCGCCGGGCACGCGCGCGAAGGGGTTGGGGATGAAGCGGTCCGCGGTGAGGTCCGCCCGGCCCAGGTAGCCGCGCGCGAGCCCCGCGCCCCCGATGTAGAGCTCTCCCGTGACACCGGGAGGCACGGGCTCCAGCCGCGCGTCGAGCACGTACACCCGGGCATGCGGAATGGGACGGCCGATGGGCGGAGCGCCGCCGCCGGCCTGGCAGCGGGCCATCGTGGTGCAGATGGTCGTCTCCGTGGGGCCATACGCGTTGATGAAGCGGCGGCCCGGCGCCCAGCGGTCGACGAGCCCGGCGGAGCACGCCTCTCCGCCCGCGATGACGGACTTCAGCGCGGGCAGCTCCGTGGCGGGCAGCGTGGCCAGCACCGACGCTGGCAGGACGATGACGGTGACGGCCTCGTCGCGCAGCAGCGTGGCCAGCTCCGCGCCGCCCACCACGTCCGCGGGACGCAGCAGCAGCGTCGCGCCCACCGCGAGCGTCATGAACACGTCCGACACGGACACGTCGAACCCGAACGACACGAACTGCAGCACGGTGCTGTCCGGGAAGATGCCGAAGCCGTCAATCTTCGCGAGCACCAGGTTGTAGAAGGCCCGGTGCTCCACCTCCACGCCCTTGGGCCGCCCCGTGGAGCCCGAGGTGTAGATGACGTAGGCGAGGTGCTCCGGTCCCACGCCGCTGTCGTGGGGCGTCGCCGGCTGCCGCGCCAGCACCCGCGCGTCGCGCACCACGTCCACCACCGCGGGCGCAAGGCTGACCCTGGAGGCGAGGGCATCGGCCCGAGCGCCCAGCCCGGAGCCGGAGACGACGACTCGCATGCGCGAGTCGGCCATCATGAACGCGAGCCGGTCGTCGGGATGGGCGGGATCCAACGGGACGTAGACGCCGCCTGCCTTCGCGATGCCGAGCACCGCGCAGACCAGCTCCGGGCTGCGCTCCATCAGCAGCCCGACGCGCACCTCCGGCCCCACGCCCAGGCTCCGCAGGTGGGCGGCCACCTGGTTCGCGCGGGCCTCCAGCTCTCCATAGGTCCAGGACACGCCACCGGACCGCACGGCGACCCTGCCGGGCTCACGGCGTGCCTGGGCCTCGAAGAGGGCGTGGCCGCAACCCGTGGGCGGCGCCTGGCCGGTGTCGTTCCAGGACTCCAACATCCGCCGCCGCTCCAGCGGGGAGAGCAGCGGCAGCGTGTCGAAGGGGGCATCCGGCCTGGCGATGGCCGCGCCCAGCAGCGCCGTGAAGTGCTCCAGCATCCGGGCGGCGGTCCCTGGCGCGAACAGGCCGGTGTTGTACTCGAGCGAGAAGGTGGGCCCCGCCGGAGGGAAGTCGACCACGAGCGTGAGGTCGAAGCGGGCCTTGCCGGTGTGCACCTCGCCGCCGGACGCGACGGTCAGGCCGGGCTGGAGCGTGGCCGGCGCGACGCGGTCCTGCACCACCAGCATCACCTGGAACAGCGGCGCATGGGACAGCTCACGCCTCGCGCCAAAGGCCCCCAGGACGTCGTTGAAGGGCAGCGCGCCGTGGGCGTAGCCGTCGAGCGCCACCTTGCGCACGCGCGCGAGCAGCTCGCGGAACGACGGAGTGCCCTGGAGGTCCACCCTCAGCGCGAGCGTGTTGACGAAGAAGCCCATCAGTCCCCGGGCCTCGGAGGGCGTCCGGGACTCGAAGGGCGTGCCCACCACCACGTCCCGCTGGCCCGAGTAGCGCGACAGCCACGCGCAGAACGCCGCGAGCAGGGCCATGAATGGCGTGGCCTGCGCGCGCCGTCCCAGCGCCTCCAGGTCCGCGAGCAGGCCCCGGGGCACGTCCCGGGTCAGCGTGGCGCCACGGAACGTCTGGGCGGGCGGACGTGGGTGGTCCGTGGGGAGCGTCAGCACCGGCAACTCGCCGCCCAGGTGCTCCGTCCAGTACGCCAGCAGCCGTTCACGCGTGGCGCCCTGGAGCTGCCCGCGCTCCCAGGCGGCGACGTCGCGCGCCTGGACGGGAAGGGCCGGGAGCGGCGACGCGAGCCCGCGCGCGAAGGCGGGGTAGAGCGCCTCCAGCTCACGGAGCAGCAGGTCCACGGAGGCGCCGTCGAAGACCGCATGGTGCGCGGTCAGCAGCAGCCAGGCGCGGCGGGCGTCCCACCGCAGCAGCAGGCCCCGCAGGAGTGGCGGCTGGCGCAGGGCGAAGGGCGTGAGCGCCTGGGCCTGCTCCCGCGTGTGCGCGGCGGCCTCGGCCTCCGCGACCCCCTCCAGGTCCACCACCGTCAACGGGAAGGGCCCGGGGGCGACGACGTGGAGCCGGGGCTGGCCGTCGCGGGAGACGAAGCCCGTCCGCAGCACCTCGTGCCGGCGCAGCACTTCGGTGAGGGCCTGCTCCAGCACGGCGACGTCGAGCGGCCCGTGGAAGTACAGCCGCACGGACGTGTTGTAGAGCGCGGCGTCGTCGACGAGCTGGTCGATGATCCACAGCCGCTCCTGCGCGAACGACAGCGGGCCGTCGGCGTCCCGGGCAGGGAGGACGGGGGGGGCTGGCGACGCGGGCCCGGCGTCCAGCCAGCGGGCCAGTCCCGCGAGCGTGCCTGCCTCCAGCACGGCGCGCGGCGGCACGTCCCGGCCCAGCTGGTGGTGAAGCTCCGCCGCCAGCCGGGCGGCGAGCAGCGAGTGTCCGCCCAGGTCCAGGAAGTGCTCGTCCCGGCCAATGGTCTCCAGCCGCAGCACCCGCCGCCACACGGGGAGCAGCCGCGCTTCGGTGGGCGTGAGGCCGGCGTCGGGGGAAGCAGGC
>NZ_RAWL01000493.1:0-5936 GCF_003668885.1 Corallococcus sp. AB049A
CTCCAGGGCCCCTTGCCCATGAAGTACGAAAGGCTTCGTTGACACCTACGAAATCGTTCGTATAACTATCCGTAGGAAGTCGTGAGGAGAGAGGAAGCCATGAGCCGAGGAAAGCCGCCGCGACCCACGGATGCCGAGCTGGCCATCCTGCGGGTGCTGTGGGACGGGGGCCCGCGCACGGTGCGCGAGGTCCACGAGACGCTCCAGGATGGGAGCGGCTACACCACCGTCCTGAAGACGATGCAGATCATGACGGAGAAGGCGCTGGTGACACGCGATGAGTCCCAGCGCGCGCACGTCTACAGCGCCCGGCTCCCCCGGGAGAGCACCCAGCAGCAGCTGGTCACCGACCTGATGGACCGCGTGTTCGGCGGGTCCCCGGGGCGGCTCGCCCTGCAGGCCCTGTCCACGAAGAAGACGTCGCCCGAGGAGCTGGCGGAGCTGCGCCAGCTGCTGGATTCGCTCGAGAAGGAGTCGGAGTCATGAACGGTCTCGTCCTGGAAGCGGTGGGTTGGGCGCTCGTGCACCTGCTGTGGCAGGGCGCGCTCGTGGCGGTGGCCCTGGCGCTGGCGCTCCGGTGGGTGGGGCGGCGCTCGGCGAACCTGCGCTACGCGCTGGCGTGCGGCGCGCTGGGCATCATGCTGGCGCTGCCGGTGGCCACGGCGTGGCGGCATGCCTCGCGCGCGGTGGAGCCCCGTCCGGCGCGCACGGTGTCCGTCGCCCGGACCGCCGTGGCGCCCGTGACGGCTCCGGTGATGCCCCCTGCCTTGATGGACCTTCCGGCGCCCCGGCACCTGGCGAAGGCCGCGCCGCTGCCCCGGCTGGACGGTCTGCTCCAGCAGGTGGGCGAGCACCTGCCCTGGCTGGTGCTGGCGTGGGGCCTGGGCGTGGCGGCGTCGTCGCTGCGGCTGCTCAAGGGCTGGATGGGGCTGCGGCGCCAGGTGGACGAGGCGGTGCACGCGTCCTGGGAATGGCAGCAGCGGCTGGAGGTGCTGGCGCGGCGGCTGAACCTCACGCGTCCGGTGCGCCTGCTGGTGTCGTCGAAGCTGGACGTGCCGTCCACGCTGGGCTGGCTGAAGCCCGTGGTGCTGGTCCCCACCGCCACGCTCACCGGGCTGGCCGTGCGGGAGCTGGAGCTGGTGCTGGCCCATGAGCTGGCCCACATCCGCCGTCACGACTTCGCGGTGAACGTGGTGCAGACGCTGGTGGAGACGCTCCTCTTCTACCACCCGGCCGTGTGGTGGATGTCCCAGGTCATCCGCGTGGAGCGGGAGAACTGCTGTGACGACCTCGCCGTGCGGCAGGGCCCCGGCGCCCTGCCCTACGCCCGCGCGCTCACCGCCCTGGAGGCGCTGCGGCTGCAGGGCATGGAGGCCGGAGGTCCCGCGCTGTCCGCGCTGGGCGGTTCACTGAAGGACCGCGTGCGGCGGCTGGTGGTGGCGCCCGCGTCGCGGTGCTCGTCGCGCTGGGCGGCGGGGGTGTCCATCGTCACGCTGGCCAGCAGCCTGGCGCTGGCCGCGCCGCTGACCGCGCTCGCCGTGCAGCAGCCCGCGAAGGCGCCGGAGTCGAAGGCCCCGGCGGCACCTGCCGCGAGCGCCATGCCCAAGCCCCACGGCACCGCGTCCGCGGCGGTCCCGGCGCCCGCGCCGCTCGCGGTCCTCGCCGCGCCCCCGGCTCCGCCGCCCGCGCCGGCTCCGGTCGTCGCGCCGGCACCGAATCCCGCTCCGGCTCCGAACCCCGCGCCCTCCCCGAAGGAGAAGGCCCGCGCGGCGCGGAAGGACGCCGAGGATGCCGACGAGAAGACCCGCGTGGGCGTGGATCCGCTGAGCGTGGATCAGCTCGTCGCCCTGAAGATCGCGGGCGTCACGCCGGAGGTCGTCGAGCGCATCTCCGCCATGGGCTACGAGCCCACCGTGGAGACGCTGGTGGGCTTCCAGCACGCGGGCGTCACGCCGGACTACGCGAAGTCCATGACGGACCGCTTCGGCCGCTCCATCCCCGCCGACCAGCTGGTGGCCATGAAGCACATGGGCGTCACGCCGGAGTGGCTGGGCCAGATGGCGGCCCTGGGCTACGGGAAGGAGGACTCCGACGACCTGCTGGCCGCGAAGGCGATGAACATCAACGCCGCGTGGCTCAACGAGCTGAAGGCCGCGGGCTTCGCGAACCTGACGCTGGATGAGGCCCTGCAGCTGCGCGCGATGTCCGTGGACGCGAAGTACCTGCGCGAGCTGGACGCCGCGGGCGTGAAGCCCGCTACCGTGGATGAGCTGGTGCGCCTGCGCGCCAGCGGCGTGGATGAAGACTTCATCCGCCGCATGCAGAAGCCCCGGAAGTAACCCCTCCCTTCCTCTCCCACGCGGTCCCCACCGCGCGCGCCTTCCCGGGCGCGCGGACGGGCCGCGCCTTGCCTGAAACCCGAAAAAGGAGTCGCCGTCATGACGTCGCGCCTGTCTCCGTGGCTCACCCTGGTCGTGATGCTCCTCGCCCTCCCCGTCCTCGCCGCCGATGCGCAGCGCACCGGCACCTGGGGCGCCCATGTGAGGGAGCAGCAGCTGCAGCTGTCGTTGCATCCGAAGGACAAGCCGGACTCGCACCACGGCTTCTCCGCGCCGCTCGCCGACTTCCAGGGGCTGTCCACGGCGGACGGCAGCAGCGCCCCGTTCAAGCTGGTGCGCGAGGCGGGCACGTTCGACTTCGAGGGCCGCTTCAAGGACGGCCAGGGCGTGGGCGCCTGGCGCTTCAGCCCGGACGCCAGCTTCACGAAGAAGCTGGCGGAGCTGGGCATCCCCAAGCCGGACGCGGATGAGCACATGCTCCTGGCCAGCGTGAACGTCGGGCCCCAGCGCGTGCAGGCGCTCGCGGCCACGGGCCAGAAGGTGACCACCGTGGAGGAGCTGGTCCAGGTGGGCATCTTCCAGGTCACCCCGGACTACGTCCGGGCGATGGCCTCCGCGGGCTACCCGAAGCTGACCATCGAGCAGCTGGTGGCCTGCCGCATCCACCAGGTCACGCCGGAGCGCATCCAGGGCTATGCGGCGCTGGGGTTCAAGGGATTGCCCGTGGATTCGCTGCAGGCCATGAGCATCCACGGCGTGACGCCGGACTTCGTCCGCGAGATGCGCGGCCTGGGCTTCAAGGACCTGAGCGCGGACGACCTCGTGGCCATGCGCATCCACGGCGTCACGCCCGCGTTCGTGAAGGAGATGCGCGAAGCGGGCTATGAGAACGCCACCGCGGAGGACTTCATCTCCATGCGCATCCACGGCATCGACTCCATCTTCGTCCGCTCGATGTCGAAGAAGCGCAAGTAGTCAGCAGGCACGGCGTCGTGGGTTTCCCATACGTCATCCGGCGCCGCCGCTTGTCATGCGAACGCCACCGTGCCGCAATCCGCCGGTGCAAGGCATTGCCGCCTTGCACCGGCCGGAGCGTTGCGGATGCGAAGCATGATGAAGGCGTTGTTCGTGATGAGCCTCACCCTGGGCGTCCTCACCGCCTGTGGCCCCGCCACGGGGGCTGACGAAGCCAGACTCCCCAGCGGCGAGGCCCAGGTGGAGCAGGAGATCGGCACCGACCCCAACTGTCCCATCTCCCAGATGCAGTCGATGATCACCTGGCAGACCCAGTGCCGCACGTCCTGCTCGAACAGCGCCGGGTACGATGAGCCGAACACCACCTACGGCGGCTACGGATTGCCCGGCACCAAGTACAAGCGCTGCTGCTCGAACGGCACCTGTACGACCTGGAAGCTCATCGGGCCGGTCTGTCAGGTCTGCGAGCTGAACTGACCCACGGCCCACGCCCCGCCCGACGCCCGGTCGGGCGGGCGCTGTGAACGGGACCAAACAGACTAATTTTCTTTCCAAGAAATCAGCATTGAAAGCCTGAGCCCCAAGGACATCTCGTCGCCCCCCATCCTTGCTGGAGGCGGCAGCTGCTCTCATCCCCCCGTTCCCTTTCCCGCGCGCTCGTCCGGGCGTGCCTGGTGCTTCCCCTCTGCCCGCTCGCGGCCTGTGACGTCCGCGAGCCCCCGCCCGACGCGCGCGTCGCCGTCGCTCGCGGTGCCGTCACCGGTGAGCTGGCCGCGACGCTCATCGACGACAGCGGCTTCAACTACCCCTGGCAGCTGAACGACGGCGACGACAACTCGGGCGCGTGGGGCGAGGGCGATCTGGCCTATGCCGGCTATGACCTGGGAACGGTGAAGCAGGTGCGGGAGGTGTGGAGCCTGGGCGACCAGGCGCACCGCTTCCACGTCCAGCTCTTCGACGCCAACTGGTCCCAGACGGGCTGGTACGACTGCGACGTCGACGGCAGCGTCGTCCAGTGGCAGGGCTGCGACATCCCGGACACGAACGCACGCTTCGTCTACGTGCGCTACCGCACGAACACGACCGGCTCCTGGGTGCAGGAGGTGAACCTCCTGGGGGACGCCGCGGGCACCGGCGAGCTGCCCATTCCCTCGGGCGCCTTCCGGGGCACCTACTTCAGCGACCGGAACCTGACGACCCGGGCCTTCCAGCGGCAGGACGCCGCCATCCAGTTCTCCTGGGGGACGGGGAGCCCCGGCACGGGCGTGGGCGTGGATGACTTCAGCGTGCGCTGGGAGGGCGACTGGAACTTCGCCAGCGCGGGCACGTACCGGTTCTCCACCACGTCCGACGACGGCAGCCGCATCTACGTCGACGGGACACTCGTGGTGGACCACTGGAGCGACCACGGCGCGACGACGCGGACCGGCGACGTCACGCTCACCGCCGGCACGCACCGCGTGAAGGTGGAGTACTACGAGGCCGCGGGCGACGCGTCCGCCCAGGTGGGCTGGACGCTGCAGAGCACGCCCGGAGTGGGCGGCGTCCCCAACCCGCCCACCGGCTGGGTGCTGGACCTCCAGGACGACTTCAACTCGCTGGACTGGAACAAGTGGAAGCAATGGCAGACGAACTTGCCGCTCAACCACACGGTCATGGTGATGAACACGCAGAGCCAGTGCGTGACGGTCAATGGCCAGCTGGAGATGCGCGCGCGCAAGCGCAATGACGGCTCGGGCATCTGGGATGGCTGCTACCTGGACCAGGGCACCTGGTGGGACGAGCAGAACTGGCGGCCCGCCCATCCCGGCTACGCGGACTACCAGGTGTCGTTCAAGGCGGACCTGCCGCCGGGCCTGGGCACGGGCATGTACTTCCTGATGTGGCCCATCGCGGAGAGCTGGGGCGGCACGCCGTGGCCGCCAGAGCTGGACATCGTGGAGCTGCCCTACAACGACAGTACCAACGTGATGACGACCTGGCACTGGGACCCGGACAACAAGCAGTCGGAGGTCCGCCCCGCCGTGGACCGCCGCAATGGCAAGCAGTGGGTCTACACCGCGCGCCGCGTGGGCAATGACCTCCGGATGTGGATTGGCGACCCGGCGACCAACGTCATCCGCGAGGTTCCGCTGCCGGCCGCGTTCTCCAACAACCCGGATTACAAGCGGATGCTGGTGGGCATGGCGAACTTCGTCGCCTCCACCTGGGCCCTCACCGGCAGCGGATCCGCGTTCTGGTACGGCGACGCGAACGCCACGGGCTCTACGGCATGGACCGCGTCCATCGACTACGTGAAGGTGTGGAAGCCGGGTCCGGGCATGAGCGGGCAGTAGGGCTTCGCGCCCCCGCGCGGACGGATCAGGGAAGGTCGTCCGCGCGCGGTAGCGGACGTACTTCGACTCGGACTCGTTCATGCCGGGACCGTCTTGGACCTTGGACCTCCGGCGCTGGAGGTAGGCGCCAGGCCCCCACGCGTCAGGCCTTCCAGTGCCTTCCGGGGCAGGAAAGTCCGCTGCTGGATGCTCCAGCGGCGCGGAGTGGCGCACGCCACACATCCGCCTCCTCACTCGGCCATACCGTCCCCCCGCTTTTCGGTGTATCCCTGGCTCCCCCCACGGG
>NZ_RAWL01000494.1:0-5903 GCF_003668885.1 Corallococcus sp. AB049A
GCAGCCAGCAGGAGGAGCAGGGGCAGGGCGGGCACGGGAGGTCAGGGGGACGGCGTCGCCGGCTCCGCGGTCGCGATCCGCCGCTCCAGGTCCAGGCCCTCGCGGCGCACGCGCATGTCCACGTAGAAGAACGCGGACACCACGAAGCTCAGCGGCGTGAAGAAGGACTGCCCCACCACCTGCAACAGCTCCGCGGGGACGAGCAGCGCCTGGGGAATGGCCGCCTGCGCCGCCGGATCCAACAGGTTGCCGCCATAGGCCAGCCGGACGATCCACGCCGGCAGCCCCGACACCAGGCTCACCGCGATGAGGATGCCGCCCACCACCGTGGACAGCACCATGGCCCGCACGGTGCCCCGGCCCATGAAGCCCGGCTCGACGCGCCCCTTCAGCAGGGCCCCGGAGCGCTTGAAGGCCTCCCACGCGCCCACGTCCTCCATGGCCAGCACGGGAGGCAGGAGCATGAAGCGCAGGAAGTACCAGAGGATCGCCGCCAGCGCGCCCAGGCCCAGCACCACCGCGCCAATGATGATCAGCGCGACGCTCACCGCCGTGCTGCCGCCAGAGCCCTTGCCGGTGACGGCCGCGACCACCCCCAGCCCCATGACGACGGAGCCCGGCAGGCACAGCACGAGCGTCACGCCCACGGACCACACGAGCGACAGGAGATACGTCGCGGTCAACGTCCCCAGACGCGACACCGCCCGGCGCAGGCCTTCCGAGGGACGCACCGGCTCCCCCAGCCGCGCGGGCACCACGTACCGGGCCGCCGCCGTGGTGGCGACCCAGAAGTTCCAGATGAGGAACACGTACAGCACGAGCATCAGACCCAGCGCGATGCCGGACTGGGTCAGCGCCTGCGAGGGGTCCGTGCCCGAGGGAGCCCCGCCAAGGCCAGGCAGCGCTCCCACCGTGCGCGCCATCACCACGGTGAACGCCTTGACCGCGATGTAGTTGAGCAGGTCGAAGCCCAGGCACAGCACGAACAGGGGCTTCAGGTGCGCGCGCCAGAACGTCGCGGCCCGGTCGATGATTTCTCCAATGGCCAGCGGGCGCAGCTCAACGGAGGTCGGGGAGGGCGTCACGGCCGCGCAGCATAGCGCTGCCTCAAGCTCGCGCGTCCAGCAACGCCCGCGCCGCCGCGCGCGGATCCTCCGCCTCCAGCACGGCGGAGATGACCGCGACACCCCAGGCCCCCGGCACCTCCCGGGCCCGCTCCGGCGTCATCCCGCCCAGCGCCAGGGCAGGGCAGGGCAGCCGCTCCGAAAGCCCCCTGAACCCATGAGGCCCCAGCGTGTCGCGCGTGTCCCCGGGCTTGGAGCCCGGAGCGAACACGGGGCTCACCAGCGCCAGGTCCGCGCCCACCGCTCCTGCCGCCTCGCGAGCGTCATGCACCGCCACGCTGACGAGCCGGTCCGGGGACAGGAACGGACGCACGTCGCGAGGAGAAGGGCCCGACGCGGGCAGGTGCAGGTGCGCGCCCACGAGCAGCGCGACCTCCAGCCTCCCGTTCACGAACAGCGCGCGGCCCCGGCACACCTCCGCCAGAAGCCGCGCCTCCTCCAGGAACAGCCGCCCGGAAGCCTCCGGGTGACGGTGCTGCACGGCGACCTCCGGCCCCGCCTCCAGCGCCCGCTCCAGCGCGGTGAGCAACCGCGCCCGGGGCAGCCGCCAGTCCGTGATGACCACGAGGCGGGGCAGGGGGGGCACCGCTACTCCACGAGCCCTTCAATGGGGCTGGACGCGGAGCCGTACGCCTTGCGCGGGATGCGGCCGGCAAGGAACGCGTCGCGGCCGGCCTCCACCGCCTTCTTCATGGCCACGGCCATGCGCACCGGGTCCTTCGCGCCCGCGATGGCGGTGTTCATGAGCAGCGCGTCCACGCCCAGCTCCATCGCGATGGCCGCGTCGGACGCCGTGCCCACGCCCGCGTCCACGATGACCGGCACCTTCACCACCTCACGGATGAGCCGCAGGTTGTGCGGGTTGCGGATGCCCAGGCCGCTGCCGATGGGCGCCGCCAGCGGCATCACCGCCGCGCAGCCCGCGTCCTCCAGCTTGCGCGCGGTGATGGGGTCGTCGCTGGTGTACGGCAGCACCGTGAAGCCTTCCTTCACCAGGATGCGAGCGGCCTTCACCGTCTCCTCGACGTCCGGGTAGAGCGTCTTCTCGTCGCCAAGCACTTCCAGCTTCACCCACTTGCTCATGCCCAGCTCTTCGGCCAGCCGGCACGTGCGCACCGCGTCCTCCGCCGTGTAGCAGAGCGCCGTGTTGGGCAGGAGGCGCATCTTGTTGCGGTCGATCCAGTTCATCAGCGACGCCTCGCCCGTCGCCTTCAGGTCCAACCGCCGCACCGCCACCGTGACGAGCTCCGCGCCCGACGCTTCGTGGCACTGCTTCATCACCTCGTGGCTGGGGTACTTCCCCGTCCCGACGATGAGCCGCGAGGTGAACGTCACCCCCGCCAGCGTGAAAGGCTTGTCCGCGATGCCGCTCATGACCGTCTCCTCGTAAGGGCCTGCGCTCACCCGCCACCGACGAAGGTGACGATCTCCACCCGGTCCCCGTCCTGGAGCCGGTGCTCCGGATGACGGGCGCGGCGCACCACCTCCGCGTTCACCTCCACCGCCACCCCCGGGCCACTGCCCAGGTTCAGCAGCGCCAGCAGGGACGAAAGGGTGCTGCCCTCCGGCAGCGTCCGCGCTTCTCCGTTGACCCACACGTTCATGGCCTCACGGCTCCTTCCGGCCCCCTCAGGACGGGACCCGCCGGTGCCAGTACAAGGGCGGTTCTGCCCTGTCAACGCACAGCCTCCCCCACGCAAAAGCCCTGCTACAGCGCACCGGAACGGATTTTTCGCGCCCGGATGCGTTTTGTTCCGCTTCCTGAGCAGGCAGGGCGCCAGGCCCTCCCTCGTGCGCGGGCCGCCCCTGCGCACCCCCCGGCTCGCTGACAAGCGCTGTGCAGGTACGAGGGGAGCGACCAGTTTCTGCCCAACGCCGGGGAACAAATCACCGGCACTCAAGAACACACTCACAGGGGGCGGTCACACATGCGGAAGCTCATGATTGCGGTCACGGCGGTCGCGGGTCTGACGATGGTCACCGGCTGCAAGAAGGACGATGTCCAGTCGCAGCGCGAGGACGTCGCCGAGGCCCGTCAGGAAGCGGCGCAGGAGACGGCCGAGGCGCGCCAGGACGAGAGCAAGGAGCTGGCGTCGGCGCAGGAGAACGCGAACGAGGACATCGCGGAGGCGCGCCAGGACGCGAACGACAAGATCGCCGGCGCCAACGAGGAGGTCCGTGACGAGGAGAAGGATCTGGCCGAGGCGCAGGCCAACCGCAATGAGGACCTGGCCGAGGATACGGCCGCGGGCGGCTCCGGCATGGCCGGCACCACCAGCGCCGCGGCGGCCACCACCGTCAACGGCCGCGTGCTGTCCAAGTCCGGTGACACGCTGACGCTGGTGGACAGCACCAACAAGGAACTGAAGATCAAGACCAACGACAAGACCGCGATGCTGGACAACTCCCGCAAGGCGGTGAAGCTGGACGACATCGAGGAAGGCTCGCAGGTGCGCGCCTCCTACGTGATGGACGGCAAGGACATGGTCGCCCGCGACGTCACCCTGGTGGCGCCGGTGAAGAAGCTGGACAAGTAACCCCGCGCCTCACGCGCCTTTGTCCCAAGCGGACTGGGGAAAATACTTGAAGGCAGCGGCTCCCACCCTCGCGGTGGGGGCCGTTTCCTTTTTAGTCGGGGAGATGCCCGGTGGGGTCGGATGGGGATGTCTGACCCGGGTGGTAGGACGCGGGCGTGAGGACTTCCTCATGGCTTCCCACGCCCGGGAAGCGCCTTCTCCCGTCAGGAGCGTCATCCACGATGGCCACCCATCCCCCCGCGTATTCCGCGTCCCGGCCCTTCATCCTCTTCACCACCGGGGCCACGTCCTATGAACTGGTGCGCTACCTGGGGTCGCGCGCCGGAGGGGAGCTGCTGCTCGCCCGCCGGCACTACGCGCGCACGCCGGGCGGGCTGGTGCTGATCAAACGCCTGCGCGACGTGACGGATGACGTGGCGCGGGCGCGGCTGCGTGAAGAGGTGAAGCTGCTCATGCGGCTGTCCCACCCGGCCATCGCGCCGGTGTACCTGGTGCGGGTGCACGACGGCGCGCCCCACCTGGTGACGGAGTACGTGGACGGGCCGTGCCTGGAGACGCTGTCCAGCTTCGCGGCGCTGCGGCGGCGGCCCTTCTCGGAGGCGTTCGCCGCGTACCTGGGGGCGGAGGTGGCGGACGCGCTCCACCATGCCCACTCGCTGGAGGACGCGCGCGGCCTGCCCGTGGGCGTGGTCCACCGCGACATCAGCCCCCGCTCCGTGCGGGTGGACGTGCATGGGCGGGTGCGGCTGTCGGACTTCGCGTTCGCGTGGTCGCGGCTGCCCGGGCGCGTGGTGACGGAGCCGGGGCTCGTGCGCGGGGACGTGGCCTATGCCTCGCCGGAGGCGCTGGAGGGACAGCCGCTGGATGGCCGCGCGGACCTGTTCTCCCTGGGCATGGTGCTCCTGGAGCTGCTCACCGGGCTGCACCTGCTGGACCTGGACGACGTGGAGCGCGCCGCGCAGCAGGCCCAGCCCGTGCCCGGCACGCGCGGGCTGTGCGCGGAGACGCCCAGCTGGCTCCCCGCGCCGCTGATGGCCGCGCGCATGGCGTGCCTGACCCAGGCCCACGTGGAGCAGGCCACGCGCGGGCTGTCACCGGGCATGCGGGCGGTGCTCCAGAAGGTGCTCCAGCGCGACCGGGAGCTGCGCTTCCAGACGGGCGCCCAGCTGCGGGACGCGCTCCGGGGGCTGCTGACCGCGGAAGGGCGCCCCTATGGTCCTCCGGAAGCGCTGCGCGAGGTGGCGGAGGTGCGCACGGACGCGCTCGTGGGCCCGGCGGGGGAGGCGGAGGCGGTGCTCCCGCTGGAGGACGACCTCTGGGATGGCTGCGACGACGACGGCGCGGACTGGACGTGAGGCGTGACGGACAGATGGCCCGGGGCGCTTGTCATCGCGGGAGGCCGTGGCGAAGACTGCTGGCATGGGTGACGTGAAGGAGCTGCACCGTCAGTGGTGCATCGCGGACGGGCACGCGGATTCGCTGATGTGGAACCGCGACCTGTGCGAGCGGTCAACGGAAGGGCACGTGGACTTCCCCCGCCTGCGCGAGGCGGGGGTGAAGCTGCAGTGCTTCACGCTGGTGACCCGGGGCTTCCCCTTCATTGGCGGCTTCCCGCTGTTCGCCGCGTGGCGCAAGTGGCCCCGCGAGGCGCGCGGCGGCGAGTGGACGCGCGCGCTCTGGCAGATTGAGCAACTGGACGCCTTCTGCGCCCGCTCCGGGGACACCGTGCGCGTCGCCACCACCGGGGCGGGGCTGGAGGACAACCTCGCGAACGGGCGGCTGTCCGCGGTGCTGGGCGTGGAGGGCGGCCACGCCATTGAAGGCCAGGTGGAGCGGATCGCGGAGCTGCACCGGCGCGGGGTGCGCTTCATGGGGCTCACGCACCTGTCCAACAACGACCTGGGCGGTTCGTCCTTCCCCATGATGGGCAACCGGGGGCTCACGCCGCTGGGACACCAGGTGATGGAGGAGATGGCCCGCCTGGGAATGAGCGTGGACGTGGCGCACGCTTCCGAGCAGACGCTCGCGGACCTCTTCACCCATCCCACGGTGCGCTTCTTCTGCTCGCACACGGGCGTGCGCGCCGCGGGCGGTGGCTGGCGCAACCTGTCCGACGAGGCGCTGCGCACCATCGCGGCGCGCGGTGGCGTGGTGGGCATCATCCTGGCGCCGGTGTACCTGGGCGGGGACACGTGGGACGACGTGGTCCGCCACGTGGAGCACGCGGTGGACGTCATGGGGG
>NZ_RAWL01000495.1:0-5902 GCF_003668885.1 Corallococcus sp. AB049A
GTATAAGAGACAGGCTTGGGATAGATGCGGATGCCGTATGGCTGGCACCCGACCCCGCGTCCTCCTGATTGCTGAGCTGTGCAACCCTGACTGGGTGAGCGTCCCCCTGGAAGGCTGGTCCCTGGCCAGGGCGCTCGCCGAGGTGGCGGACGTGCATCTGGTCACCCAGGTGCGCAACCGCGAGAACATCCTCAAGCAGGGGCTGGTGGAGGGGCGGGACTTCACGGCGTTGGACTCCACGCCGGTGGAGCGCCCGCTGGAGAAGGTGGGCGAGGTGCTGCGCGGCAAGGCGGGCGTGGGCTGGACGACGGCCACGGCGCTGAGCGTGCTGCCGTACTACTACTTCGAGGAGCTGCTCTGGAGGCGCTTCGGGGACCGCATCCGCGCGAAGGAATTCGACGTGGTGCACCGCTACACGCCCATCAGCCCCACGACGCCCAGCACGCTGGCGGCGCGGTGCGCGGACGCCGGGGTGCCCTTCATCATGGGCCCCATGAACGGCGGCCTGCCGTGGCCCAAGGGCTTCGGGGACGCGCGCCTGCGTGAGCGCGAGTGGCTGAGCTACATCCGGGACGTCTACAAGCTGATGCCCTTCTACCAGTCGACGCGGAAGAACGCGGCGGCGCTGATGATGGGCTCGCGGGCGACGCGCGCGCAGCTGGCGCAGGAGTACCAGGACAAGGTGGTCTACATCCCGGAGAACGCCATCGACGTGCGGCGCTTCGGGAGCGCGAAGGCGGAGCCGCCGAAGCCGGGGGAGCCGCTGCGGGTGGCGTTCGTGGGGCGCTTCGTGCCGTACAAGGGCATGGCGATGCTCATCGACGCGGCGGCGCCGCTGGTGCGCGAGGGCAAGGTGCAGGTGGAGCTCATCGGCGACGGCGCGGAGATGCAGAACCTGCGCGCGCAGGTGGCGAGGAGCGGCCTGGAGCAGGGCGTGACGTTCGCGGGCTGGGTGAAGCACCAGGAGCTGCAGGGCCGCCTGTCGAAGAACCACATCTTCGGCTTCCCGAGCGTGCGCGAGTTCGGCGGCGCGGTGGTGGCGGAGGCGATGGCGCTGGGCCTGGTGCCCATCGTGATGGACTACGGCGGTCCGGGGGAAATCGTCAGTCCGACCACGGGCTTCGCGATTCCGATGGGCACGCCGCAGGAGATCGTCGAGCGCGTGCGCGGCGTCCTGGAGAAGCTGGTCGCGGATCCGTCCGTGATTGGCCCCATGGGCGAGCGCGCGAGGGCGCGCATCTTCAAGCACTTCACGTGGAAGGCGAAGGCGGAGCAGGTGCTGGAGGTGTACCGCTGGGTCTCTGGCGAGCGCGGCCAGCCGGACTTCGGCATGCCGCTGGCGGACTGAAGGCCGCGGTGAGCGCCGCCCTGCTTCAGCGTGCCGTCCGTGGCTTCGCGGTCTACGACCTGTGCGTCACGCTGCCGTTCGCCACGCAGTGGACGGCGGAGGCCCTTGCCTCTGCACCAAGGTGAAGGGGTTAGCGTCCTTCGCATGAACCCTGATTCGCCCCTGCTTCGCCGTGTCGTCTTCGCCAGCGCGCTGTACGACTTCGTCGTCACCGTCCCCTTCGCCACGCCCTGGACCGCGGACGCCGTGCTGTCGAGCATCCGGTCCCTGCATCACGCGCTGGGCCTGGGCGGTGAGGCGCTCCCCGCGTTCACGTCCACGCACCTGTTCTTCGTGGCCCTGTTCGGCACCATCGTGACGCTGTGGTCCGTGGTGCGGCTCGTCCACCCCACCGCGTTCAACGGCGCCATCGACACCGTGGGCCGCGCGCTGTTCTCCACGTGGATGGCGTGGTCGCTCGCGCAGGGGGCGACGCGGGTGCTCGTCGTGTTCCTCGTGCTGGAGCTGGCGTGGATGTTCGCGCAGGGCGGTGTCATCCTCGGCGCCAGGAGGTGGCGTGGTGGCATCCCCGCGACGGCCCGTTGAAGCAGCCCCCTTGCGCATCGGCGCGCTCGCCCGGGAGTCCGGCGTGAAGCTGTCCACGCTGCGCTTCTATGAGCGCCGCAAGCTGCTGCTGCCCATGGACCGCAGCGAGAGCGGCCAGCGCCTCTATGGCCCGGACGCCGCCATCCGCGTGCGCTTCATCCGCCGCTCCCAGGAGCTGGGCTTCACGCTGAAGGAGGTGGCCGCTGTCCTCGCCCTCACGGACCGGCGCGGCACCCCCACCCGGGACGTGGCCCGCTTCGCCGAAGCGAAGGTCCAGGCCATCGACGCGCGCATCGACGACCTGCGCCGCATGCGCCGCGCCATCACCACCCTGATGGCCGAGGGCTTCTGCCCCCCGGACACCGTGTGCCCCATCCAGGCGTCGCTGGGGGCACCCAAGCGGAAGTGAGCGCTACCGGCGCTCCGCCTCGCGCGTGGTGCGCACCCACTCGCCGCGCTTCTCCGCGCCGGGGCCACGCACCATCAGCCACACCTTCCACACCACGTAGATGGGCGCCCACGCCAGGTCCAACAGCCCGCGCGGACCCACGCCGGACACCCACCAGCCGCGCAGCACGTACAGCGCCAGCGACATCAGCCCGAACGACGCCAGCGCGGACGCCGCCACCGCCGTGCCCCCGGACAGCCACACCACCCCGGCCGCCAGCACCGAACCGGTCACCGTCGCCAGCACCAGCTGGCTCAGGGGCGGCACCAGCACGTCCATGGACAGGTCCAGGAGCAGCCCGCTCTTCTGCTTCAGCGCATCACTGAGCAGCGGCCACCCGTGCAGCTTGCGCATCTGCGCGCGGCCACCCTCCCAGCGCTGGCGCTGGGAACGGCTCTGCTTCTCCGCCGTGACCATCTCGCCCAGCACCTCCGCCTCCCAGGCGTAGTGCACGCGGTGCCCCGCGCGCGCCAGGCGGATGCCGTACTCCAGGTCCTCCACCACGCTGAACGCGTCGTGCGGCACCTGCTTGAGCACCGCGTGCGTGAAGCACATGCCGTTGCCGCGCAGGCCGCAGGACACGCCCAGCCGCTCGCGCCCCATGGAGCGCACGCGGTGGAACATCCCCAGCGCGATGGTCATCAGCCGCGTGCGCCACGACGCCGTGGGGTTCATCACGCCGTAGTGCGCCTGCACGCCGTGCGCCCCGTCCTCCAGCCGCCGGGAGAACGCGTGCAGCAGGTTCGAGGACACCACCGTGTCCGCGTCCACCACCACCACCGCGTCCGCGAAGCCGTCCCGCTGGCTGTGCTCGAAGGCGTGCGCCAGCGCGTAGCCCTTGCCGCGCTTCACCGCGTCCTGGCGCTCCAGCACCGTGGCGCCCGCCTCGCGAGCCTTCTCGGCCGTCGCGTCGGAGCAGTTGTCCGCCACGACGATGATGCGCCGCAGGTGCGCCGGGTAGTCCACCGCGGACAGGTTCGCCACCGTCCGGGCAATGCCCAGCTCCTCGTTGTGCGAGGGGATGATGACGTCGAACTTCCGCACCGCCGGCGACGGCGGCACCGGCGCCGCCTTGCGCCCCGACATCAACGTCAGGAGCAGCAGGTAGCCGCAGCCCACCACCACCGGCAGCAGTCCCACGCACAGCGCCACGTCCACCCAGGTCCAGACCGTCACGACAGTGTCACCCCCGCGCTCGCGCCATCACCCAGGACGGCCGAGCGCACGAACCTTCAGCGCCGTTCCAGCTCCGCCAGCACCGGCAACTTGAGCAGCCGCTCCACCTGCCACTTCTCCAGGACCCGGCGGCGCAGGATGTCCAGCGCCACCGCCGCGAACACCGCCAGCGCCACCCCGCCCACCACGCCCGCGATGGCGATGAGCTTCGGGTTCGGCTTGGACGGCTTCTCCGGGAAGAGCGCCGGGAGCAGCACGCTGTAGCGGTGCTTCATCGAAACCTTGGAGATCTCCAGCTCTGTCTGCGCCTGGTCCAACCGGCGCAGCTTCTCCTGGTGCCGCATCACCACCATGCGCATCCGGTCCGTGGCCACCGCCACCTCCGGATCATCCGGCGTGCCCAGTATCGCGCCCGCCAGGGGCTGCCCGAAGCCCGCCGCCAGGCTGGTGCCCTCCGTCGCGGAGTCCACGTCCGTGCCGCCCATGCGCAGGTACTCCTGGATGAGCGACTGCTCCTCGGCGCGCAGGGACAGCAGCTGCGGCGAGTCCGCCTGCATCGTCGCCACGCGCTGCTCCAGGTCGACAATCACCGGGTGCTGCGGAGAGAACACGACGCGCTGCTCGGCCAGCTGCGCGCGCAGCTCCGTGAGGCGGCGGCCGCGGAACTCCTCCACGTCGCGGATGGCGCGGCGCTTGGCCTGCACCAGGAACTTCAGCTGCGCGAGCGCATGGTCCGTCTGGAGGAGCGCCTGCCGCGCGCTGGCCTGCTTGGGGTCCGCTTCCTTCTTCTTGCGGCGCGCATCCGCGGCCCGCACCGCGCGCTCCAGGTCCGCGATGGCCTGCTTGATGTTCGCGGCCTCGTTGGCCACCTGGCCCTGGAGGATGTTCACGGACTCGGAGATGGCGCCCATCTCCGACTCATGGCGCATGTCCAGGAAGTTCTGGGACGCGGCCTCCACGATGTTGAAGGCCATCTGCGGGTCGCTCCAGTCCACCCCGATGGTGACCGTGCCGCTGCCGGCCTCCGCCACCACGATGAGGTTGGTCTCCAGCATCGCGATGAGCGCCTCCTCCTTCTCCTCGTCGGACAGGGGAGGCGGGGCCTTCTTCAGGTACTGCTCCTTCAGGCGGCTGAAGGGGGACCGCATGTGGTCCCAGTACTCGATGAGCTTCGCGTTCTTCACCACGGACTTGAGGTTGCCGCGGCTGAGCACCATCTCCCACGCGGCGCGCGTGGGCTGATCCGCCTCCACGGGGATGGAGCGCCCCGGGTTCACCAGCGAGGAGATGATGAGGTTGCGGTACGTCAGCATCCGCGTTTCGACGTGGTACTTGCGCGGCATCAGCTTCGCCGCCGCGGAGCCCAGTCCGCCCATCACCGCGACGATGCACAGCCCCAGGAACCAGTGCCGGAAGATGGCCCTGCGCACGAAGCCCAGCCCGTCGAACAGGAAGCCCCAGTCGATGAGGTCCGCCGGCGCGTTCGTCTCCTCGCGCTCGGGGACGTACGGCGGCGGGGGCGGGGCCGAGCGCGGCGTGCGAGGGGCGGGCGAGGTCACGCGCTGCCCCGGGACGCCGCGGTCTTGAGCACCTGGCGCACGCGCTTCTCCAGCTCCTCCGGCGTGAAGGGCTTGCCCAGGTAGCCGTTGGCGCCGGCCTCTTCCGCGTAGGCCTTGTCCTCCGGCAGGTTGCGCGCGCTCACCATCAGCACCGGCACGTGCGCGATGGCGGGCGTGCGACGGATGTACTCGCAGACGTCGTAGCCGGACACGTCCGGCAGCGTCAGGTCCAGGCACACCAGGTCCGGCTTGTGCGCGCCGCTCGTCAGGTACTCCATGGCGGCCTTGCCGTTGGGCTGCTCCACCACGTTCTTCACGCCCATCTGCTGGAGCATGTCACGCAGCATGACGCGGAACATCGGAGAGTCCTCCACCAGGAGGACGGTGAGCTGTTGGAGCTCCATCACGTCTGACGCCTTTCCTTCCCTCACCCGAACCCGTACCTGGGCACGAGGACGAGCACGCCATATGCGTACGCCATGTTGAAGAGGGCCACCCACAGGATGGCCTTCTTCATCCCCCGCCACGGATGCGCATCGCGCGCGGCCGCACCGGGCAGCGCGATGGTGGCAATGAGGACGGACAGGAGGATGAGCTTCGCCATGGCGGGAGACTCAGAGGATACCCGTTTTCTGGACCGTGAGTCCCAGCGTCGCGGACCACACCGTGCGGGCCGCCTCCACGTCGGGCGAGCGAGTCCACGCCGCGCGGGTGTCCACCTCCAGGGTGATCCACCGGTTCACTGTCCAACCCGCGCCCACACCGCCCACCACCTGCCGGTCTCCC
>NZ_RAWL01000496.1:0-5892 GCF_003668885.1 Corallococcus sp. AB049A
GTGCCTCGGCTGGCGGGGCCTTGGGCGCGGCGGGCAGGGGGCCTCGCGCGGCCAGGGCCTCCAGGTGCTGGCGCAGCTCCTGCGCGGCCTGCTCGCGCTCGTTGCCGGCGAAGGGCGTGCCTCCCGCCAGGCTCCGCGAGCGCAGCGCGTCCCGCTCCGCCTTGGGCAGACGCCACAGCTCCACGAACGTGCCGCCGCTCTTGCGCACCTCCTCGCCCAGCCGCTCCACCGCCGCGCGCGGATAGCCCGGCACCTCCACCTTCACCTCCAGCGCGCCGGCCTCGTCGCGAAACGCCACCACGAGCTGCATCGACTGCGCGGACGGCAGGAGCGCGCCCAGGCCCTCCACGACGGCCGCCGCCTTCTCAGGCGAAGCCGCTTCCCCCCAGACCGCCGCAAGACCGAACACAGGCACGGGGCGGACGATAACCGAGCCCTCCTGGCCCCCGTAAAGACAGTGCAGCCGGAAACAGGCGACAGCGGTGAACGCCAAGTTAACGAATCGTGATTCGGCATCGGCCCCAGGGCGTACCTACATCGGAATCAGTTGCGCATCCCTCTATGCTGCCGGTGTTCTCCGTAACCCCCCTTTCCGGAGTGCTGACCCGTTATGCGCAATTGGATTCGACTCTTCTCCGGCACGCTGCTCGCCGCCACGCTCATGGCGGGCTGTGGCGGCACTGATCCGGACCCCGGCCCCGTTGATCCCCCCACTGACGGTGGCAACGACGCGGGCTTCGACGCGGGCTTCGACGCGGGCTACGTCGAGGACGCGGGCGTCATCATCGACCCCGACCCCGACCCGGGCCCGGTCACCACCGACCCGTACGATCCGAACAACGCGACGAAGGATTCGGACTGCGACGGCCTGACGGACCAGGAGGAGTACTCCACGGTCTACACGGGCAACCTCAAGACGAACCCCGGCCTGCGCGACACGGACGGCGACGGCATCCGCGACGGTGTGGAAGTGGGCCGCACTTCCAGTGTGGATCCGAGCTGCTCCTTCTACCCGGACCTGGACCCCACCACGCGCACCTCGCCGGTGAAGGCGGACACGGACGGCGACGGGCTGTCGGACGGCCTGGAGGACGCCAACCGCAACGGCAAGCGCGACCTCACGGAGACGGACCCCAACACCGCGGACTCCGACGGTGACGGCCTGCCGGACGGCGAGGAGGACGCGAACAAGAACGGCTCGGTGAGCCCCGGTGAGACGGATCCGCGCCTGCGCGACAGCGACGGCGACGGCCTGCCGGACGGCCTGGAGAAGCAGACGGGCACGGATCCGCTCAAGCCTGACACGGACGGCGACACCTGCTCGGACGGCGCCGAGGACGTGAACAAGAACGGCAAGCACGACTCGGGTGAGACGAACCCGCGCGTGGCGGACTGCGCCGCGTCCATCCCCGACGCGGACTTCGACGGCATCCCGGACGCCGTGGAGAACGCCACCGGCACCAACCCGAACAAGGCCGACACGGACGGCGACGGCGTGGCGGACGGCGTGGAGGACACGAACAAGAACGGCCGCGTGGACTCCGGTGAGACGGATCCGCGCCTGACGGACACCGACTGCGACGGCCTGCAGGACGGCGCCGGCCGCGACGGCTTCCTCGGTGAGGACCCCAACTCCAACGGCCAGGTGGACCCCGGCGAGACGGACCCCAGCAACCCGGACTCGGACGGCGACGGTCTGCTCGACGGCGTGGAGCGCGGCGTGACGACGGCCGCGGCCCCCCGCAACAACTGCGGCTACGTGGGCGACGCGGACCCCGCGACGAAGACGGACCCCAACAAGGCGGACTCCGACGGCGACGGCATCCCCGACGGCGCGGAGGACTCCAACCAGAACGGCCGCGTGGATCCGGGTGAGCTCAACCCGCTGGACCCCAAGGACGGCGCGGCCACCACGCCCGCGGGCAAGGCGTGCAGCGTGCAGAACCTGCGCACGGTGACCTTCAAGGAGGACAGCGGCGCGGACATCCGGCTGGCGCTGCCCAACACCTTCAAGACCGCCAACATGGTCAACCTCACCGTCGCCGGCCAGACCGTGGGCGTGATGGGCCATGACGACACGAAGCAGGTGACGTTCATCGCGTACAAGCGCGGCCAGGTGGGCACCTCCACCACGCCCTCCGGTGACGAGTCGGGCATCCGCACCGGCGCGGCGCTCCTGTCGCCGGCCGACGTGGAGTTCACGCAGACGTTCACCACCTGGGACGGCTTCCCCGCGGCGGTCTCCCGCTACGCGCTCGCCGGGACGACGGACCTGAAGGACTTCACCAACTCGCTGGCGCGCCAGCTGGTGCTCAACAGCACCGAAACCCTCGGGGGCCCGGCGGGCATCACCGGTCCGTTCAAGATCCAGGCGCAGTACGTGCACCGCTCCAACGCGAGCGTGGTCGTGGTCCTCGCCATCACGCCGGCGGCCCGCTACAACGAGGCGGGCAGCCTCTTCACGACGGCGGACACGGCGGGCGGCTCCGCGCTGGCGCAGTTCGGTGACGCGGACGCGGTGCAGTGCGAGGTCTTCACCGGCAACACCGCGGTGGTGGACTTCCTCTTCGTCGTGGACGACTCGGGCTCCATGGCGTCCTCCCAGACGTCGCTGGCGAACGCGGGCACGGCGGTGGCCAACAAGCTGGGCAACGCGACGCTGGACTGGCGCGTGTCCATGGTGACCACCAGCTACACGGTGGGCAGCAGCGCCAACCGCAACGTGCTGCGTCCCTTCACCACCAACATCAACCAGTTCAAGGCGTGGCTGACCCAGAACGCGGTGTGCAACAACAACGTGTGCGCCGTGAAGGGCGGCACCACCCAGAACCCGACGTACACGCCGCTGCCCAACACCACCTGCACGGCCAACACCCATTGCTGGGTGGGCCTGGCCGGTGACGGCAGCGAGCGTCCGCTGGAGGCGGCGCGCAAGGCCATCAACGACATGGCCGCTTCCACGGGCGGCGCGGAGACGAAGATCCGTCCGGGCGCCAAGGTGGTGGTGGTCATCCTCACGGACGTGAAGGACCAGTCCACGGACACGGTGGCCAACTACTCCGCGTACTTCCTCAACAGCGGCACCACGTCCGGCACCACGAGCAACCCCACGGGCCAGCCCATCCAGGTGCACGGCATCATCTGCCCGCCGGACGGCGCCCCGTGCTACGCGGGCGAGGACAACACGAACCCGCGCCACCTGGACGTCATCCAGGCCACGGGCGGCGTGTCCGGTAGCATCCGGGACAACACCTCCATCACCAACACCATCAACGCCATCGTGGACAGCGTCATCGCGTCGGTGGGCTACCGCACGCTCAAGCCGCCGATTGGCGCGTCGCTGAAGGTCGCGGTGGAGGCGGTGGTGGACCCGGCCGTCTGCCCGAGCATCGGGGACCTGCCGCGCAGCCGCACCAACGGCTTCGACGTGGACGGCATCAACCGCACCGTGTCCTTCTACGGCGCGTGCCGTCCGAAGGAGTCCGGCAAGACGCAGGCGGCGCTGTCGTACCGCTACTGGATCGACCGCACGACCAAGCCGAACGGCAACCCGCCGCCGTGCGCGTCCGACACGCAGTACTACGACCCGAAGGACCCGGACTTCTGCAAGGGCAAGCTCGCCTGCAACCGCACCACGGACAAGTGCGAGTGCCCGGCGGACTGCGGTGGCACGGCGCCCCCGGGCCAGGTGTGCGACACGGACCGCGCGGTGTGTGACTTCAAGTGCGCGCCGGACTGCGGCGGTGCTTGCGGCACCTTCGAGACGTGCAACACGGGCACCTGCTCGTGCAGTTGCGTGCAGTCCGCGACCTGCGCGGCGGGCTACAAGTTCGACAACAACGCCTGCGGCTGCGTCTGCGACACGGGCGCGCTCAACTGCGGCACGGGCTACGGCGCCGACCCGGGCCTCTGCGCCTGCGTCTGCAAGCCGGACTGCGGCGGCTGCGCGCCGGGCTTCACCTGCAACGTCAGCGCGTGCGTCTGCGAGAAGCCCATCGGCTAGGCCGTGAATGAAGACGCGCTCCCGGTGCCTCATGGACCGGGAGCGCGGTGAGTGACTTGCGAAGCCCCCGCTCCGCGCACGCCCCTTTTCACCAGGGCAAGCGGGCCGGGGGCTTCTTCTTGCCCCTTCGCTACTTCACCGCGGCCAGGCCCCCAGGCTCGGCGGCGCGCTGGCGGCGCGGTACACGGGGTAGAGGCCCAGGCGCTCATCCCAGGACGGGTGGCGCTCGGCGAAGAAGCGCAGGCGGGCGCGCGGGTCCTTGGCGAAGCCCGGGTCCTTCATGCGCTCCTGGAAGGCGGCCTTCACGCCCGCGTCCTTCGCCAGCAACTCCCGGGCGAAGGGCTCCAGCACGTAGTCCTCGATGTATTCCTTCTGCTCGAAGTGGGCGTTGAAGAAGCCCCACGCGAGCAGCGAGTCCGGCCCCGCGGGCTCGAAGAGGTGCGCCACCAGCTCCACGTTCTTCTGCGCCACCGGCACGTACAGCGTGCCCACGGGCAGGTCCTGCGTGTCCGGCTTCCACTCGCCCCTGGCGGCAAGGCCCTGGTGGCTTTCGTTGGAGCGCGCCTGGAACTGGAAGTCCTTGGAGCGGAACGACTCCACCTTCGCGGCGGGCACCGCGCGGGTGAGGCGCTGGAACTGGATGCCGTGCGCGCTCAGCTTGGGCGCGACCCACGCGGCGTGCGCGGCGGACACCAGGTAGCCGCCGGTGGGCAGCGTGGCGGTGACGGCGGGCTGCACGTCCGGCGCGTACGGCACCTTCCACGTCTGGGGCTTCGTGTCGTCGTAGCGGATGTACGGCTGACCGGAGACCTCCGACGGCAGGCGCTCGTAGACGTAGCCCTTGAACTCAATTGTCTCGCGCTTGGGCGTGTTCTCCCAGCCGAGCACCACCTCGCGCACGCCGCCGGACAGGGCCTTCTGGTCCTCCGCCTTCACGGCGGCCAGGAGCGCGGCGCCGTCGCGGCCCACGAGCCTGAGCAGGCCCTCCAGCACGTCGCGGGTGGCCTTCACGCGCTGGGCGTAGTTCTTCCAGGAGTGCGTCTCCACGAGCACGCCGAAGCGGTGGTGCACGGACCAGTACGCATGGCTGAAGCGCGGCGGGGGGACGCCGTAGGCGAAGCCGCTCGTCGGGTCGTCGTCCTTGATGAAGGACGGGTAGAAGCGCAGCGGCTGGTGGCCTTCGGCGGTGAGGCCGGCGAGCAGCTCATCCACCAGCTTCGTGCCGGCTTCGCGCAAGCCGGGCGGGCCGGACTTCTGCGGCTCCAGGCCCACGGACACGTCGGGTTCGAACTTCGCGCCGTCCGTGACGTGCAGGTCCACGTACACCAGCGGGTCCCACGCGTGGAGGTACTTGAGCAGCAGCGCCATCTCCGGCGCGTCCGCCTTCACGTAGTCGCGGTTCAGGTTGAGGTTCTGCGCGGTGACGCGAAAGCCCATCTCCTCCGGGCCCACCTGGTTGGGGCGGTGGTTGGGGTTGAAGCGCTCATGGCCGTCCACGTTGAAGACGGGCACGAAGACGGCGGTGACGTTCTTGAGCAGGTCCGGCACGGAGGCGCGGTTCTGGAGCGCGTCGCGCAAGAGCCAGAAGCCGGCGTCCTTGCCGTCGATTTCACCCGCGTGGATGCCACCCTGGAAGAAGACGACGGGGCGCCCCTTCTTGCGCGCGGCGTCCGCGGTGAGGGTGCCGTCCGGGCTCACGACGAGCGCCACCATGGGGCGGCCCTCCGGCGTGGTGCCCAGCGTGTCGCAGCGGGCCTTGCCGGGGAACGCCTTGGGGAAGGCGCGGCAGAGGCTCTCCGCTTCCGCGTAGCGGCCGGTGCGCTTCCAGCCGCTCTGCTCGGAGACGGTGGTGAGAGGGGGTGGGGCCTGCGTGAGGACCAGGGCTGCGA
>NZ_RAWL01000497.1:0-5887 GCF_003668885.1 Corallococcus sp. AB049A
GCGGGGGGCTCCGGCTCCGCTTGGTGGCTGGCCCTGGCGCTCTGCACGCCCATCAGCATCGCGGCGGGCAACGTGTACCGGAAGCTGCGCATGCCGAAGGGCGCGCCCGCCAGCCTCCTCGCGGGAGGCATGCTGCTGGGCGGTGCGCTCGCGCTCCTGCCGCTGCTCGTGGCGAACGGGGGGCTGACCCGTCCCGGCATGGCGGGCTGGACGGTCATCCTGGCCCAGTGCGTCTTCACCAGCCTGGGCTACCGCGTGTACTTCCACTTCCAGCGCGTCGCGGACCCGGTGTACTTCAGCCAGTTCGGCTACGTCGTCTCCGCGACGGGGGTGGTGTCCGGGCTGCTCTTCTTCAACGAGCACCTGACGCTGCCCATGCTGCTGGCCATCGGCGTCATCCTGGCGGGCATCGCCATGGTGAATGCCCGGGCCCCCTGAGGGCGGGCGCCTCAGGCGCTGGCGGCCACGCGCGAGCGCAGGTCCTGCTTGAGGCCCAGCGCGAAGAGCGCCAGGGTGAGCAGGTACACGGGTTCGATGAAGAAGAGCAGGGGGCCGCCCAGGGACAGGCCGTGGGTCTTCTTCTCGAAGAGGACGTGCGCGCCCACCACCATCGCGAAGCGGAACACCATCACGCTTACGGCAATGCCCGCGGCCGTCCCCGTGGGGAGCCGGGCCACTCCTTCCGCGGCGAACAGCGTGGGCACCAGCGGCACGGCCATGAGCAGGCCCGCGGTCCACTCCAGCGTCAGGGCGTACACGGCCACCGCGGCCACCAGCAGGTGCGCGGCGGTCAGCGGCGTGCCGGGGATGCGCACCCAGCACAGCGGCACCAGCAGGGCGAACGTGAAGAGGTAGGCCCCCATGAAGTGGGCGGCGCGGCTGACGCCGTTCTCATGCAGGGGCATCCAGGCGCGCATCTTGTCGGCGAAGCTCATGGGCCCCCACCGTACTCCAGGCGGTGTGAAACCCGGAGGGCCCTGGTGCATCCAGGGGCGCGAACCTGAAACCCAAAGAAGGGGTGGACCATGAGAATCCTGGTGACGGGCGCGACGGGCTACATCGGTGCGGCGGTCGTGGACGCGCTCAAGCGCGCGGGACACACGGTGGCGGGGCTGGCGCGGTCGGACGAGGCTCGGGGCAAGCTGGCCGCCAGGGGCGTCCAGGTGGTGCGGGGCGACCTGAAGGACCCGGCGGGGCTGGCCGCCGCGGTGAAGGACGTGGACGCGGTCATCTGGACCGCGACGTCCAATGACAAGGACGTGGACGGCCCGGCCGTGGCGGCGGTGCTGGACGCGCTCCAGGGCACGAACAAGACGTTCCTCTACACGAGCGGCGTCTGGGTGCACGGCCACACGCAGGGCGTGGCCCACGAGGACTCGCCGCTGAACTCGACGCCCATCGTCGCGTGGCGTCCCGCCGTCGAGCAGCGCGCGCTGAGCACGCCGGGCGTGCGCGGCATCGTCCTGCGTCCGGGCGTCGTCTACGGGCAGGGCACCGGCATCCCCGCGATGCTCGGCGCGTCCGTGAAGGACGGGGGCGCCGTGCGCTACGTGGGCACGGGGGAGAACCACTGGGCGGTGGTCTTCGTGGACGACCTGGCGGACCTCTACGTGCGCGCCGTGGAGAAGGCGCCCGCGGGCAGCGTCTTCATCGCCACCCAGGGCCCGGGCGTGAAGGTGAAGGACGCCGCCCAGGCCGCGAGCGAGGCCGCGGGCGTGCCCGGCAAGACGGTGGCGTGGCCCCTGGAGGAGGCCCGCAAGCAGTTCGGTCCGTTCGCGGACGCGCTGGCGTTGGATCAGCGCTTCACGTCGGAGAAGGCGCAGAAGCTGCTGGGCTGGGCGCCCAAGGGGCCGGCCTTCCTCGACGAGCTGCGCACCGGCTCCTACGCGCGCCGCTAAAGGCAGCGGCAGGGGCATGGTGTCCCCGCGGGTCAGCTCCGGGACGCCTTGAGCACCTTCGCGACGACGGCCGCGTCCGTCACGCGGTCGTACTTGAAGGGCTGCCCGGGCACCGCCTGGTAGCGGTACACGGTGAAGGGGCCCTTGTCCTCGCTGGCGTGCTCCGGCACGAGCACCGCGAAGCTCTCGCTCCCCACGCCAATCATGTCGGTGCAGCGCAGCCGCTCCAGCTTCCCGGCCGGGTCGCGCAGGTTGTAGACGTCGTCGATGCCGAAGCCGGCGGCGCCTTCCGGTTCGGGCTGCTCCGGCAGGTACTTGCGCAACAGGGCCACCACCTGGCCCAGGTAGTTCCGGGCGGCGTCCGGCGTGGCGGGCAGCTCCTGGCGCTTCGCGTCCTCACGCGCCAGCGTCACGAGCGCCGCGCCCGGCACCTTCTTGTCGGCGAGGACGGCCTCCAGCCCATCGAGCCCCGTCATGAGGGGAATGGTGTTGAAGCCCAGCGCGTGCCGGACCTGGTCCTCCACCTCCTGCAGGGTAGAGTTGTTCGCGCAGTAGGCCTTGAGGAAGGTGCGCGCCTTCTCCAGCGGGGGCGCGCTCTTGAGGTCCTCCATGCGCGCCTTGAGCTGTTCGAGGGTAGTCATCGGGAGTTCGCCTCAGGGACCAGGGAACGCGGTCAATACCACCACTTGGGGCGGCACGCCGTCGACCAGTCGCAGCTTGATGTTGTAGGTGGTCGCGTTGGCCGGAGCCGCCCTCACCGCGCCCGTCACCGGGTCCTTCACCTGGGTGAAGCCCCGGCCCACCGTCGTCCCGGGCGGCGCCGGGATGTTCAGCTCGTCGGCGTAGCCCTGCATCATCAGCTTGTCCTTGATGCTGGACCAGTTGTCCTTGACGTACTGGTTGATGGTCGCGTCCATCTGCGCATCGCTGTTCCACTGGAACGAGTTCGTCTCCACGCTGCCCCAGCCGTCGCCGGTGGTGACGCGGCTCTCGATGGTGCGCGTCCCCGGCGGCTGGCCCGCGGAGGTGTAGGGCAGCTGGGCGCCGTGCCGGTCCAGGGTGTGCGCGTTGTGGGCCGAGCCGTGGGCCACGTCGTTGGCGGCCACGTCGAGCGTGGGGCCGTTGGGGAAGGCCTCGGTCAGCTGCTGCTCGCGGACGATGGCCCGGCGCAGCATCTCCTGCTCGGCGATCTGCGCCCGGGCCTTGGCGTACTGCTGCGTCTCCACGGGCACCTTGTTCCCGGTGGACGGATCCACCTGGGTGAAGGGGCTCGGGTCCAGGTCCCGGTTGAGCTGGGCCTGGGTCCGCGTCGTGGGGTCGTAGGTGCGCTCCGCGTACGCGCGGTGCCCTTCCGCCTGGCGGGCCTTGAATTGCGCCTTCGTCTCCGTGGGCGCCCGCACGTCGTTGATGGCGGCGTGCTCCGCGGGCGACATGGGCCCCTTCGCCGGCGGCGACACCGCGAGCTGCGTGTTCACGGAGTCGCCCACGCCCGGCCAGTCCGGCGTCGTGGTGGTGGGCGTGCCGTGCATGGCCACGGAGCCCGAGCCCGGCGCCAGCGAGTCCAGCCGCTTCGCGTGGAAGTCGATCTGGAACTCCACGTTGGCGATGTCGCGCTGGAGCGCCGCGCGCTCGGCGACGGTGGCCGCGGTGGGCTTGCCGCTCATGCTGGCGATGCTGTCGTCGATGCGCTTCTGCGCCGCCTCCAGGCCGCCCAGGATGTTCTTGAGCTTCTGCACCTCCAGCTTGGACTCGAAGCCCTGCGTGCCGTAGCCCGGCGTCTTGGTGAGGGCCTGCTGGACGCGGTCCTTGAGCTGGCGGATCTGCCCGGTGGGCCCCTCGTACTTCTGGAGCAGGCGGGCCGTCTCCTGGTGCGCGGCGATGTCCGCGGCGGAGGCGGTGGGCCCCGCCTCGATGCGCACCTGGCCGTTGTCGTAGCGCACCTTGGTGGTGCTGCCCGGCAGGTCGGGGTTGCGCAGCACGGGGATTTCACGCGGGCGGAGCAGCTCCCCGCCCTTGGCCAGGCCGCCGCTCACCACGCCGCCCGTCACCGCGCCCACGGTGCCGTCCGTCACCGCGCGGGTGCCCACGCGGCCCAGGCCCGTGAGCGCGCCGTCCTTCCACGTCTCGCTCTGGGTGGCCGCGTCCACGGCGCCACCGGCCGCGCCGCCGAAGGCGCCTTCCTTCACGCCCTGCTTGATGGCGGTGCGCACGGTGCCCTCGGTGGTCTCGCGCAAGGCCGTGCGGGCCGCGGCCTCCGTGGCCGTGGTGGCCGCGGCGCGCGTGCCGCCCGTGACGGCGGTGGCGCCCTTGCCAATGGGAATCACGGCCGTGCCGCCCTCCACCGCGCCGATGAGCGCCTGGCGGCTCAGGTCCTGCGCTCCGGCGGCGTCACCCTGGATGGCGGCGTACGTCACCGCGCGCGTGGTGGCGCCCACCGTCGCGTAACCGGCGATGGCCAGCGGCGTGGCCGCGCCGCCCGTGGCGACGACGGCGACGGTGGTCGCGGCGACGACGGCCACGGTGGCCGTGGTCTCCGCCAGCGAGTCCTTGGAGGCCTGGAGCGCCTTCAGGTCGTCCGTGGCGTAGCCCGTCAGCGTGTTCGCGCGCTGGGTGTCCCCCGTGGCGATGGCCTGGTCCGCGCGGCCCAGGTTGCGGTTGAGGATGTCGTTGTCGGACTCGCCCTTGGTGAGGTGCTGGATGCCGTCCAGCAGGTTCACGCCGAAGCCGGACTCGTTCTGCTGGACCTCGCGCAGCCGCCGCACGCGCTCCCGCGCGGCGTTGGGGTCGTTGGGGTCGATGGCGCCCAGGTCGTAGTCCTGCTTGAGCAGCTCCAGCTCGTCGCGGCCGTCCAGCTCGCCGTCCAGCTCCGCGCGCAGGTCCTTGCCGTACTTGTCCTGGTACGCGGCGGCGATGTCGTCCAGCTGCGCCTTGGACTTGCCGCCCAGCTCGGCGCGGATGGCGTCCTCGTCCGTGCCCATGCCGTCCATGGCCAGGAACAGCCGCTCCGCGGAGGCCTCCGCCTGCCCCGCCGCGTCGTTGGCGGCGGGCGGGTTGAGCATGCGCAGCGTGACGTCGCGGTCGCCGCCGCTCCAGCCCCGCACCTGGGTGTCCAGCGACTGGCCCGTCTGGCGCTGGTACTCGGCCTTGATGGCGTTGACCTCGTCCGGCTGCTTGCCCTGGAGGATGTCGCGCACGCCGCTCTCGTCCGCGCCGAAGAAGCCGCCCATGGCCTCGCGCAGCCGGGCCGCGTCCGCCTGGGCGGAGTTGCCCTGCATCAGGCCGATGGCGCGGTCGTACTCCTCGGTGGACAGCTCGTCCTTGAGCTTCGCCTTGAGCCCCTCGTCCTGGGCGAGCACGGCGCGCTGCTCGGGCGTGGCCTTCTCCAGGCGCTCGAAGATGCGGCCCTCGTCGGTGCCCCAGCCGGCCATGTCCTCTTCCAGGCCGGCCTTGAGCGCGCGCGTCTCCAGCGCGTTGGCCTCCGCGGGCGTGGACGCCTGACCCGCGCCGAGCATGCTCCGCGCGCGGTCCAGCTGCGCGCCGTCCATCTCGCGGCCCAGGCGGGCGAGCAGCACGTCCTCGGGCTTCTGGCCCGCCGGCACGCCGCCGTTCATGTCCGCGTACTGCTGCGCGATGGCGTGGCGCTCCGCGGGGGAGCGCTTCTCCAGGATCTTCAGCATGTCCTCGTTGGAGCCGAAGACGCTGTCCATCTCGGACTGGAGGTTGACCGCGTCGCTCTTCGCGCCGTTGCCCTGGAGCAGGCCTTCCGCGCGCTGCAGGTCGGAGCCGCCCAGCTCGTCGCGGATCTTGGCGTCCAGGTTCTTGCCGTAGTGGTCCTGGTAGCTCTGGCGGATCATCGCGATCTGCGCGGGCGTCTTGCCCTCGAGCGTCCGGAAGAGCTTGTCCTCGTCGGTGCCCCACCCGGTCATGCCGCCGTCCATGGCCTCACGCAGGGCGCTGGCGTCCTTGTCCGCCTGGGCCTGGGTGTACTC
>NZ_RAWL01000498.1:0-5839 GCF_003668885.1 Corallococcus sp. AB049A
CTCCCAACACACATGTCTTCGGTAGTGGTTCCATGCCCTTCACGGCCCTACTCTGGCCCCGTGCGAATTGGACCCACAAAATAATTTTTTGACGGAGACATATTTATTTCCGATCCTGAATCCGTCACGATTCCCCTGTCTGACAGTTTCAGCACCTTTCTGGCTGAAAGCCTGGACTGCCTGACATTCTGGAAGTCGGACCTCCGACGACCCCCGAGCGGGAGCCCCCAACATGCGCCTCACCCCTGCTTTTCGGCCTGGTAGTGGATGCAGCGAGTGGTCAACCCCCACCACTTCACGCAAACCCCTGACGTCGGTCCTGCTGACGGGGGCGCTCATCGCCCTCGTGGGTTGCGGCGCGATGCCGGAGGACGCCGCGAGTGAGGCCCGCTTCGCGTCGGTGGATCAGGCACAGCAGGTGGACAACGGCATGACCCTGAACGGCATGACCCTCAACGGGATGACGTTGAACGGGATGACGTTGAACGGGATGACGCTCAACGGGCTGGCCACCGCGAGCTTCAACGACTGGTTCAACCAGAACGCGGACGCGGCCATGGTGATGGCGTACGTCGTGAAGTGCGCGGTGCCCGAGGGCGAGACGCGCACCTTCCAGTCCACGGCCACGGGGACGAGCTACACGTGGCAGGGCAGCCTGGGGCTGGCGCCGGGCTGGTCCTCCGGCAAGCCCGCGACGGTGGCGGAGCAGCAGGTGGTGAGCGCGTGCCTGGCGGCGCACGCGAACAAGTACGGGATGCACATCCCGCTGTCCGCGCTGGGCCGCACGGCGTCGGGCGCGGAGGTCGCCTGGTCCGCGGAAGAGCTTTCGCTGTTCAGCGAGAAGGAGGCCTGCTTCTTCGGCAACCTCTTCGCGAACGAGGGCCTGTTCGCGGCGCGCGACCGGGACTTCAGCACGGCGGAGAGCTCCACGCGCGCGTGTGGCCTGACGCTGAAGGCGGACACCTGCGCGCCCATCACCAACATTGGCAGCTGCGCGCAGTTCTGTACGAAGAGCGACCCGAGCAAGCCCTACTACACGCAGTGCACGTACAACGGGAAGACGTACCCGGTCATCACCACGCGCGTGCAGCCGGTGGAGCTGTTCCGCTGCGGCGACGGCGTCTGCCAGTTCACCGAGAAGCCGGGCTCCGGCAACACCGCGGACAGCTGCCGCGCGGACTGCGGCGCCTGAAGCCCGACGTACCGCCCGCGCGCGCCTGGATTTCCCAGTGGAAAATGACAGCTGGGATGTGAAGCCGCGCGGTGTCGGCCCGACGTCACCCCGTACTCGCGCACAGCTTGCCGGGCACGAGGCGGCGGTGTTGGATGGTCCTCCGCAGGCCGCGCCCGAAGTCGGGGACCCCCGCCACGAGGAACGGTGACGGCCTCGGATGGACGTGTGGGTGGGAGCGGGCCGCGATGACGTTACGAGCGAAGGTCGGGCGGTTGACGGTGATGGCGCGGCGGCGGGGCACGCTCCGTCAGGCCTTCGAGCGCCTGGGCCCCGGCCCCGGGTCCCAGGCCCGGTGCGCCGTGGAGACGCCCTGCGCGGACAACCGGCTCCTGGAAGAGACGGTGCGCGAGCGCACCGCGGCGCTGGAGGCCGCCAACGCGAAGCTGTCCAGCAGCCTGGAGCAGCTGCACGCGACGCAGACCCAGCTGCTCTTCGCGGACCGGCTCATCGCGCTGGGGCGCATCGCGGCGGGCGTGGGTCATGAAATCAACAACCCGCTGGCCTTCATCCTGAGCAACCTGGAGTACATCCACCAGGAGCTGCAGCAGAAGGAGCGCCTGTCGGAGCAGGACCGGCAGGAGATTCTGGAAGCGCTGGCGGAGACGCGCGACGGCGCGGAGCGCATCCGGCTCATCGTGCGGGATTTGCAGACGCTGTCGCGCGCGGAGGACGTGGGCAGCGGGCCCGCGGAACTGGCCGCGGTGGTGCGCACGGCCGCGAAGATGGCCATGCACGAACTGCGGCACCGCGCGCGGCTGGTGGTGGAGTGCGAAGGCGTGCCGCCGGTGCAGGGCAACGGCTCGCGGCTGGGGCAGGTGTTCCTGAACCTGCTGCTCAACGCGGCGCAGTCCATCCCCCCGGGCAACGCGGAGGGCAACGAGGTGCGCGTGGTGGCGCGTCCCGGTGAGCCCGGCCACGTGCTGGTGGAGGTGCGCGACACCGGCTGCGGCATCGCGCCGGAGCACCGCGAGCGCATCTTCGACCCCTTCTTCACCACCAAGCCGCTGGGCGTGGGCACGGGGCTGGGGCTCGCGGTGTGCCATGGCATCGTCACCTCGCTGGGCGGCACGCTGACCATGGAGAGCGCGCCCGGCCGGGGCAGCGTCTTCCGCGTGACCCTGCCGGTGGCGGGCGCCTTCGTGCAGGCGCAGCGCTCGCAGGCCGACTGGACCTGATCAGCCCTCGCGGGGCTTCACCCCGAGCGAGCGCTGGAGCATCCCGCCCAGCACCTCGCGGAACTTCGCGTCCGAGCCCGCGTCCGCCGGGTGGCCCATCACGGGCAGCAGCATCTCGCGCGCGAGCATGAACCACTGCGACGCGCACAGCGCCACGATGAGCGTCATGTCCACGGTGTCGCGCGACGGCGGCGGCGTGCCCTGCGCCTCCGCCACGCGGCCGGACTGGAACTCCAGCGCGTCCGCCAGCAGCCGCAGCCCCTGGGCGGGGGCCAGCGGCATGTGCTCGGCGCGGCCGCTGAGCAGCGCCCAGGCCATCAGCCGGCCGTGCCTTCCCTGCTGGACCATGGAGAAGAAGCGCTCCAGCAGCTGGCCTGCGTCCGGCGGCGCCTCCGCCGCGAGCAGCTGCTCCCGGAAGGACGCGACCATCAGCTCGTTGCGGCGCAGGAGCACCTCGCGCACCAGGGCCTCATAGGTGCCGAAGTAGTGCGTGACGAGCGCGTGGCTCACCCCCGCCGCCTTCGCCACCGCCTGCAGCCCCACCCGGTCCGGCCCCTGCTCCACCAGCAGCGGCTCGGCGGCCTGGAGGATGGCCTCGCGCGCCTCCTCCGGGGTGCGGCGCTTGCGCCGGGCCGGAGCGCGGCCCTGGGAACGCTTGGTTGCCATCAGCCGCACATCCTAATCACCGGGCTTCGTCGTTCAATGCACGGACACTATTGTCAAAGTTGACAACAACTCCGGACGGGCCCTATCCATGGGGTGTCCGGGGAGGTCCGTGATGCTGATGCTGCTGCCTCAGAGTCCGTCGCTGCCGGTGCTGTTCCTGGGGGTCCTGCTCATCTCGGGGACGCTCAAGCTGCTGACGGTGGTGGGCGGGTGGCTGGTGTGGCGCACGCGGTGGGCGGCGCGCTTCCGGGTCTACCGGCGGGAGCTGTCCCAGGGGCAGCTGCGCAGCGAGGCGCTGGCGGCGGCGGGCGTGGTGCTGACGGACGCGGTGCTCATCGGGACCTTCCGGTCCTTCACCGGCCCCCTGTACGGGCCCTTCAGCCTCTCCACGGCGCTGTGGTCGTACGCGTGGATGTTCGTGGGCTTCGAGGTCTGGTTCTACGTGACGCACCGGCTGCTGCACCTGCCGCGCTTCTACCGCTTCCACGCGCAGCACCACGTCGCGCAGGTGACGGAGCCGCTCACCGCGCTGTCGTTCTCCGTGGTGGAGCGGGTGGTGCTGATGGGCGGCGGGCTGGGCATGCACTTCGCGGCCATGCACCTGTTCCCCGGCTCGCAGGTGGGCGTGCTGGCCTACATGCTGACCAACTACGTCCTCAACGCGTTCGGGCACGGCAACACGGAGTGGCTGCCCAAGCGCTTCGTGACGTCCTGGGTGGGCCGCGTCCTCTTCACCCCCACGTTCCACGCGCTGCACCATGCGCGCTACCGGGGGCACTATGGCCTCTACACCGTGGTGCTGGACCGGTGGTTCGGCACCGCGTTCCCCGACTATCCCCAGGTGCACGCGCGCGCCCGGGATGGCGAGGGGCTGACGCGCATGGGAGAGCGGCTGGCGGTGCCGCCCCCTGCCCCTTCCGTCCCCGCGGTGCCCGAGGCGCGTCAGGCGCTCTGAGGTCCGGCGCGCCCCGACGTCCCACGGCGGTCCTGGAGGGCCAGCGGCCGTGGGCCGACGGACAGTCCGGGCGGAAGACGACGCCCGGGAGGGATGGCATCCGGGGGGGCCGGACCTACAATCGGGCGGTGCACTCACGGCAGGACGTGATCATCATCGGCGCGGGCGCCAGCGGGACGCTGCTCGCGGCCAATCTCTTGCGGGGCGCCCGTTCGCCCCTGCGCGTGGCCCTGGTGGAGCGCGGGGAGCGGCTGGGGCGGGGGGTGGCGTACTCGACCACCAGCGCCCGTCACCTGCTCAACGTGCCGGCCGGCCGCATGAGCGCGTGGGTCGACGACCCGGAGCACTTCGTGCGCTGGCTGCGCGTGGAGTCGCCGGACACGCCGCCGTCCGCCTTCGCCGAGCGCCGCCGCTATGGCCAGTACCTGGAGTCCCTGCTGAAGGACACCGCCGCGCGCGCCGCGCCGGGCGTCCGGTTGGAGACGCCGCGCGCGGAAGTGACGGCGGTGGAGGACACGGCGGACGGCGTGCGGGTGACGCTCGCGAATGGCCAGCGCCTGGAGGCGCGCAGCGGGGTGCTCGCGCTGGGCAACGCGCTGCCCGCGGACCTGCGCGTGCCGGATGGCGGGCTGTACGCGAGCCCGCGCTACCACCGCTCGCCGTGGATGGCCGGGGCGCTGGAGGGCATTGGTTCCGGGGAGTCGGTGCTGCTCATCGGCACGGCGCTCACCATGGTGGACACGGTGCTGTCGCTGGGCGAGCGCGGGCACCAGGGCCCGGTGCACGCGCTGTCGCGGCACGGCCTGCTGCCGCACCCGCACCGCGCGCACGGCGCGAAGACGCCCGCGGCGGCGGAGCCCCTGCGCATCCGCGAGCTGTTGCGCTCGGTGCGCCGGGAGATGGACCGCTGTCGCGACGCGGAGACCGCGTCCCCTGACGCGGAGGACGTGGTGCCCTTCAGCACGCTGCGCGTCCGCGACGTGCTGCGCACCCTGCGCCAGGAGGTGGACGCGCAGGCGGCGGCGGGCGCGGACTGGCGCGCGGCGGTGGACGCGCTGCGGCCGGTGACGACGCCCCTGTGGCAGCGGCTGTCGGAGCCGGAGCGGCGGCGCTTCCTGCGCCACCTGCGGGCGTACTGGGAGGTGCACCGCCACCGCATGGCGCCGGAGATTCACGACGTGCTGGACGCGTGGCGGCGCGACGGACGGCTGGTGCTCCACGCGGGCCACGTGCTGCGCTTCGAGCTGGAGCCGGACGCGGTGGCGGTCCACCTGCGCCCCCGGGGCGCGCGCGAGCCCCGGGTGCTGCGCGTGCAGCACGTCATCAACTGCACCGGCCCCGAGTCGAACCCGGCCTCGCGCGGCCAGCCCGTCATGCGCGGCCTGCTGGAGTCGGGCCAGGCCCGCCCGGACGCGCTGGGCATGGGGCTGGCGACGGCGTCCGACGGCGCGGTGCTGGACGCGCGCGGCCAGCCGTCCCCCCACCTCTTCACCCTGGGCCCGACGCGCCGGGGCGACCTGTGGGAGACCACCGCCGTGCCGGAGATCCGCTCGCAGGCCCGCGACCTGGCGGACCTGCTCCTGCGCCGGCTGGGCGAGTCCCGGACCGCCACGTCCGAAGCGGCCTCCACCGCCGCACCTTGAGCGACAGCGTCACCCACACCTGCCTGCCAGGTAGCGGACCTGACAGGCGCGAGTGGGCGTCCTGCTCGCCAGCTGACGGCGCCTCCGGGGGGAGGCTGTAGGGCCCTGGCGTTTCGTGCGACATTCCGGGCCCCCCTCCTGGAGTCCCATCCCGATGGCCCTGAAG
>NZ_RAWL01000499.1:0-5797 GCF_003668885.1 Corallococcus sp. AB049A
CCCCCATTCCCCCGAGGTGAACCCATGAAGACGAGGTATCAGCGTCATGTGATTGTCGCGGCGGGCGCCATGCTCGCCATCACGGCCGCGGTGGTCGTGCGGAACTGGGCGCCCAGGCCCGCGGTCCTGGCCACGAGCGGCAGCGGAGGGGATGGCCTCGTCCCGCCTCCCTATCCCGTGTTCCCGCGAGGCAATGAACTGCTCAAGCCGCTCGCCGAGTCCAGCGACGAGGCCCAGGCCTTCCTGGACTTCTATACGAAACAGCTGGGCGTCCAGCTGCCCCGGATCCAGAGCGGCGACCTGGTCAAGCTGCCGCCCCGGAACCTGGACATCGCGCACAACGGACTGGACCTCGGCAGCCAGAGCTTCAACTCCTCCCTGGTGTGCCAGTCCTGCCATGACTCGGATTGGAAGGCCCAGAAGAGCGACCTGCCGGAGATGGCGTTCTGGCAGCAGCCCACGGTCAACAGCCTCTGGCCCTCCGGTGGCGCGGGCCCCATGAACCTGTCCGCCAACTGGTCCCCCTTCGGAGACTGGAGCGCCTCCATCAAGGCCCTGGCGGGCAGGGACCCGGTCTTCCTCGCCCAGGTGGAGACGACCCGTTCGCTGTCTCCGCACCAGCCCTATCAGGTGGACCAGCTCTGTCTGCGTTGCCATTCCCCGCTGGCGGAGCGCCAGGCCCTGGCCAGCAACGCCCCGTTCAACCACTACACCCTCTACGCGACGCCAGAGGGAGCCCCCTACAAGAACCCGTTCCCCTCGAACCCCGAGGCGGGCTCGCAATACGCGACCTACGGCGCGCTGGCCCGGGACGGACTCTCCTGCGCCGTCTGTCATTCCATGTCGCCGAAGGAGGGCCAGCCCTGGAACGGCACCGACTACAGCCTCTTCTATGGCTCCGACGGAGACCTCTTCGGCGGGGCCGTCTCGGACCGGCTGGTCAGCCCGGAGGAGAAGAAGACGCTCACGCCGCCGTCCTTCCCCTTCACCTCGTCCATGAACCTGCGTCCCGGCGCCATCCTCGGGCCTGACTTCGGCCTCAACGCGAAGCCCATGGCCGCGGCGGGGCTGAGCCTGGAGACCGCGGCGCACGTGGACGGACACAGCTACCTGCGCGACTCCATGGTCTGCGGCGCCTGCCACGTCGTCATCCTCCCCAAGCTCCCCACGAATTACAGGCCTGGCATGCCCATCTCCGAGGCGAGCGAAGGCTACGAGCGCCCCGCGAGCTGCGACGCCAGCAAGACGACCTTCGACGCCAACGGCGACTTCACGAAGGACCCCTGCGTCGCGCTCGCCTATGAGCAGACCACCTACTTCGAGTGGCTCAACAGCGGCTACCCCGCCTCCAACACCTCGTGCCAGAGCTGCCACATGCCGCTCACCTCGCCGGACTCCCCGCACGACAAGCGCGTGTACGTGGCGCAGTACAACGACGACCTGGATCCCTTCTACAAGGGCAGCCCGCCCCCGGTGTCGCGCGAGTACAACCGGCACACGCTGCTGGGCATCAACCTGTTCGTCCACGAGATGTTCCAGCAGTTCCCGGACGTGCTCGGGCTGGACTTCTACCTGTCGAAGGACTCACGCATCCCGCCCTACCTCCAATCCCCAGACATCCTGAACCGCACGCCCAACCTCGTCCCCAATCCGGGCGCCGAGGATGGCAACACGGCGGGCTGGAGCGACCCCAGCGCCATCGCCGCCGTCCAGAAGCTCCCGGCGGACCAGGGACGCGCCATCCACCCGAGCCACGGCCGCTACTTCTTCCAGCTCAAGGAAGGCAGCGCGACGCTGAGCATCGACCTCGGCCGCTACCAGGACGCCCTCCAGAGGGCCGGCGGCAAGACGACCCTCCTCTGGGGCGCCACCGCCTGGTGCGACCAACTCTCGTGCGGAGAGCTGGTCGTGCGCACCTTCAACGCGCAAGGCGCCCTGGCGTCCACGACGCCTCCGCTCGCGGTCGATCCGGGACAGTCGCGGTGGCAGGCGCGTCAGGCCACCGCGGCCCTGGGCGCGGACCTCCGGCGGCTGGAGCTGGGCTTCACCGGCCGGGGGGGCGAAGTGCTCCTCCTGGATGACCTCTTCCTCGCCCTGCGCTTCCCGGACGGCACCATCGCGCCGCTGACGGATGCCAGCCGCAACTACGTGGTCGCGCAGAACCTGCTCAACGCCGAGCAGTCCATCCTGGACCTCGCGTACAGCACGGCCCAGGGCTCCTACAATCCACGGCTCCCCGCCGTGCAGATCTCCCTGGGCAACCTGTCCACCGACAACGGCACGCTGAGCGTCCCCGTCACGCTCATCAACAACGCGGGGCACAAGTTCCCCAGCGGTGCGGGCTTCCGCCGCGCGTTCATCCAGTTCGAGGTCCTGGACCCGTCCGGCAACGTGCTCTGGGCGTCGGGACAACCCAACGCGCAAGGCGCCATCTGCAATGGCCGCTGCAATGCCAATGGCGACAACGTCCTCGTCAGCGAGTTCTCGTCCGACCCCGGCCAGCTCCAGCCGCACTTCCAGAGCCTCCAGCGGCAGGACCAGGTCCAGATCTACGAGGTCCGCGTCATGGACGACGTCAAGAAGGTCACCAGCCTGGAACTCCAGCAGTTCAAGGACGTGAAGGACAACCGCATCCTCCCCGCGGGCTGGAAGCCGCCGAGCCTTCGCAAGTCCGGCGAGCTCCAGCTGGGGCTGGACCTCCAACAGCTGGCGCGGATCACCCTGCCCCTGAGCGAGGCGCAGGGAGCCCAGCCTGGCATCGAGAGTGATCCGGACTACCCCAGCGACAGCCATCCCCAGGAGGCCGAGGGCGAAGACACGCTGGTGTACCAGGTCCCGCTGTCGGAGGTTCCCTCCTGGGCCTCCATCCGGGTCCGGCTGAACTACCAGAGCATTCCTCCGGGCTATCTGGGCGCGCGGTTCAAGGATGCGCTCCAGGGAAACCAGCAGCCGGGGCCCGCCATGAGCCGGCTCATCTACATGAGCAGCCACCTCAACACGAAGACGCCCATGCAGGGCCAGACCTACGGCGCGACCCAGCCCACGGAGGTCATGAACAACTGGTCCATGGTCCTGGGTGAGGCACGCGTGACGAAGCGCTGAAGCACCGAGGCAAAAGCAAGACGGCCACCGGCTCGAGAGCCGGTGGCCGTTTTCATTCCTGGCTGCGTGCGGCGCCGCTCAGCGGAAGACGGTGGTGTGGGAGCCCAGCACGATGCCGCGCTTGCCCGCCAGCGCCTTGCTCCGCTCGGGCGACATCCCCAGCTGCTCCGGCGTGAAGAGCCGGCCGAAGAGGCGGTGGTCGGAGGAGACGAACGGGAGGACCCGGACCGTGATGGACATCCCCGGGAGCGGGGCGTGATTGTTGGACCAATACGAATAGTCGATGGTCGTCTTGTAGTTGGCCGGCACGAGGCAGTCGATGCCCGTGTGCCAGTTGCGGTTGCCGTCCTGGTCCGGGAGCGTCTCGGGCACCATCGTCTTCCCCAGGCTGATGAGTGGCGAAGGCCCCGGGGTCCCCGCCGAGAACGCGACGCTCGCCCCCGCGGGGACGTTCACGCACTTGATGTCGAAGGTCACCATCGCGGTGGATGAGCCCTGATCGAAGTTGATGCCCTTGGTGGTGTAGTCCGGCTTGTTGGCATCCACGATGGTGACGTTCCGCCAGCCGAACCCCGGGTTGTCCAGGATGAACTCCGTCAGCTGGTCCATGTTGCCCACGGCCGTGGTGGGAACAGGGTTCGGGTGCGCCGTGGTGGAGACGCGGGAGATGAGGCAGTAGTGGTCCGGGGTGGGGGCCCTCCAGACGAACGGGTTGTCCGTCACGGCAATCTTGCCGCTGTCCGCCTTGATGATGTTCTTGTTCCCGTTGTCGACGTTCTTGTCGCTGGTCTGCAGCTCGTTGTTCGCCCACAGGTACGGGTACAAGAGCAGGCTCGCGGGCACGGCATACAGCGACACGCTTCCGGACTGGGCTGCCGCCGCCAGGTTCTTGGCGCGCAGGTAGATGTAGTTGTCGCCGCTCTCGACCAGGTTCTGCCCCACGTCCGAGCTGTAGTTCCCGGCGAAGAACTCCGCCGGATTGAGCGTGGGGACGAGGCCCTGGGGGATGATGTCTGGCGATTGATAGGCGATGGTGTTCGTCGGCTCGTTCCCGAAGTCGCGCTCACCGGTGTCGCCGGTGTTCACACGGAAGAACAAGTCATTGTACTGGGTCATGGGGGTCCACCTTGGCTTGGATGACGTTCCCCGTGAGGCATTGGCCGCAGGGGTGCGTCCCTGCAAGTGCAGCCTGGGTGCCAGGGATGCTCGAGCGCCAACCGGCTGGAACCATTCGGAAGGCCCGGCGAAGCGGTGGAACCTGCCCACGACGCTGACGTGGCAGGCACAGGGGCTGACGTGTCAGCCCGTAGACAGCGTGACCGCCATCCCCACGTCCGCGCGCGAGTAGCCCATCTCCCGCGAAACCTCCGGGCTCACGCGGTGGCGGTGGTCGCCGCGGGCTTCTTGCGCAGGAAGAGCACGAAGATGAGCGCCACGATGCTGATGCCCACCAGGGTAATCAGCCCGTCCGCCGCGATGGTGGCGCGCGTCCCGATGCCCCGGAACTCCGACGCGTGCCCGTCCAGCGCCGTGGTGTAGCTGATGGCGAAGTTGGAGGCCGCGACGAAGAGCGAGTACTTCGTCGTCACCGCCGCGCCGTCGCTCACCATCTCCAGCACCATGCCGGCGAAGGCCGCGAAGCCCGCGCCGTTGGCGAAGCTGTACGCGAGCGAACCCCAGATGTACGTGTTCGTCGTCATGGGGCCCGCCGCCATGGCGAACGCGCACATCGCAGTGGCCCCGCCCATCAGCGCGTACGCGAGCTTGCGGTTCATCCGGTCCGACAGCCAGCCGCCCATCAGCGACCCCACCGCGCCGGTGACGGCCATGCCCGGACCGTTCACCATCTCCACCGTGTGCTCCGGCACCTGGTACGCGCCCGCCATCGCGCTGAAGAGGTTGGTGAGCGCGCCGCAGCTCACCGGCGCCAGGCACAGCACCAGCATGATGAGGCCGTCGCGGCTGAGGGCCGTCTTCACCAGGTCCATCACGATGCTCTTCACCCGGTCCACCGCCGCCTTGAACAGCGGCCCGGTGGGCACGGTGGACGGATCATTCCGCTCCGTGATCCAGAAGATGCCCGCGCCGCTCGCCAGCACCAGCGTGGCCAGGACGATGCCCGCCACCTGCCGCGAGAACTGCGTCGCCAGGAAGATGGCCAGCGCGCCCATCATCGCGGTGGAGCCCACGTTGCCCGCCATCTGCCAGCCGCCCGTGCGCCCCTTGTCGGACGGCTTGGACGTCGTGGCCATCAGCCCGTTGAGCGCCGCGTGCGCCGTCGTCGCCGCCGCCTGCAACGCGGTGAGCAGCAGCGTGAAGACGCCCAGGTGCCGAGCGGGCTCCGGGAACATCGCGCACGCCAGAAGCAAGAGCGCGGTGAGCAGCGTGCTCACGCCGTACCAGACGCGGCGCCATGGCCCCAGGTCGATGAGCGGCACCCACAAGAGCTTCCACGCGTGCGGAGAGAACGCCGTGCCGGACAGCACGCCAATCTCCGCCAGCGGCATCCCGTCCTTCGCCAGCCAGTACGGCACCGCCGTCTGCAGGTAGCCCACCGCGGCGCCGAACTGCACCTCCAAGAGGCCGAACAGCGGGGGCCAGGCCCAGCGCGGTTCCTCGGCGGGAGCGGTGGCCGGAAGGGCAGTCTCTTGTTCAATCAAGGGCGACACCTACAGGGGAGGACAGGGGAGGGTGG
>NZ_RAWL01000049.1:0-31081 GCF_003668885.1 Corallococcus sp. AB049A
GATTTGGAGGGGCTGGGGGACGCGATGAACGTCAACCAGGGCCTCCTGAACGCGCTGGGGCTGTCGTCGCCAGCGTTGGAGGACATGGTGTTCCGGCTGCGCTCGCTGGGCGCGCTGGGGGCCAAATTCACCGGGGCGGGAGGTGACGGTGGCGCGGTCATCGGCCTCTTCCCCGAACCGGAGCCCGTGGTCGCGCAGCTGACGCGCGACGGCGTGCGCTGCTTCGCGAGCCAGCTCGCGGGGCCTCGGGTCCAGGGAGACAATTCATGAAGGCAACGGTCCGGGCGCATCCCAACATCGCGCTCGTGAAGTACTGGGGGAAGCGCGACGACGCGCTCATCCTCCCGCATCAGTCCAGCCTGTCGCTGACGCTGGAGCCCATCCACGTGACGACGACGGTGGAGTTCGGCGCGCCGTCGGACACGGTGGAGCTGCACGGCCACGCGGCCAAGGGCAGCGAGCGTGACCGCGTGCTGCGCCTGTTGGATCAGGTGCGCGTGCAGGCGGGGCGCGACCTGGGGCCCGCGAAGGTGGTGTCGCGCGGCGACTTCCCCATGGCGGCGGGCCTGGCCAGCAGCGCGGCGGGCTTCGCGGCGCTGGCGGTGGCGGGGCGCGCGGCGGCGGGGCTGCCGCAGGACACGCGGGCCTCCAGCATCCTGGCCCGGCGGGGCAGTGGCTCCGCGTGCCGCAGCGTGCAGGGCGGCTTCTGCGAGTGGATGCGCGGCGAGCGCGAGGACGGCGAGGACAGCTACGCCGTGCAGCGCTTCGACGCGGGCCACTGGGCGGACCTGCGCATGGTGGTGGCCATCCTCGACCGCGGCGAAAAAGAGGTGAAGTCGCGGGACGGGATGAAGAACACGGTGGAGACCAGCCCCTACTATCCGGCGTGGGTGAAGGACGCGGAAGCCGAAGTGCCCCACGCCCGGGAGCTCATCGCGAAGAAGGACCTGGAGGCGCTGGGTGAGCTGTGCGAGCGCAACGCATGGCGCATGCACTCCACCTCGCTCGCGGCGGATCCGCCGCTCTGCTACCTGAACTCGGCGACGCTGGGGCTCATCCAGCACCTGCGCGAGCAGCGCAAGAAGGGCGTGCCGGTGTGGTTCACGCTCGACGCGGGCCCGAACCCGGTGCTGCTGACGAACGCGGCCCACGAGGTCGCGGCGGAAGCGCTGGCCCGAGCCTGCGGCGCCGTGGACGTGGTGCGCTGCGTGCCCGGCGGTGACGCGACGCTGCTCACCGAGCACCTGTTCTGATGGACCGAGCGCTCTCCGCCCCGGGCAAGCTGTTCCTCTCCGGCGAGTACGCCGTGCTGTGGGGCGGCGTGGCCCGCCTCGCGGCCGTGGCCCCGCGCACGGCCGCGTACGTGCGCAGGCGCCAGGACTCGCGCGTGCACATCTGCCTGGAGGAGGGGACGCTCCAGGGGCTCACCACGCCCCGAGGCGTGAAGTGGGACCGCGAGGTCCCCGCCGGCTTCTCCTTCGTCGCCCGCACCCTGGATGAAGCCCTGCGCGCGCACGGCCGCGCGAGCGTGGGCTTCGACGTCGCGGTGGCTCCGGGCGCGCTGGGCCCCGGCGGCCACAAGCTGGGCATCGGCGGCAGCGCGTCCGCGACGGTGCTGGCCGCGGAGGCCGCGCGCTTCGTGCTGGAGGAGAAGTTCGACGTCCTCAAGCTCGCGCTCACCGCGCACACGCTGGGACAGGGCGGCAAGGGCAGCGGCGGCGACGTGGCCACGAGCTTCGCCGGTGGCACCGTGCGCTACCGCCGCTACGACATCACCGCGCTCGCGGACGCGGCCAACACCGGCCGCTTCAACGCCGCGCTCGCGGAGTCCCCTCCGGTGGATCTCTGGCGCATGCCCGTGCCCCGCGTGTCCATGCTCTACGCCTTCACCGGTGAGAGCGCGTCCACCAGGCTCCTCATCGGCCAGGTGGAATCGCGGCTCGCGGAGGCCGGCCGGAAGGCCTTCGTGGAGCGCTCGGACGCACTGGGCCACGCCATTGAAAACGGCCTGGGGGGCGGCGACTTCCGCGCCTTCGCCGAGGCCGTGAAGGCCCAGCACGCGCTGCTGCTGGAGCTGGGCCCGCTGGAGACCGAAGGCATGCGCCGCGTGCTGGCCATCGCCGCGTCCTACCACTGCGCGGGCAAGCTCTCCGGCGCGGGCGGCGGTGACGGCTGCATCCTCTTCGCCCCGGACGCCCAGGCGCGCGAAGCGCTGCGCGAGGGCCTGGAGTCGCGCGGCTTCCTCACGCTGACGCTCGACGTGGAGCAGGGCGTGCGCGGCGAGGCGCAGACGGACGCGCGGCTTCGCGGCTGGGTGGACGCGCTCACGTGAAATCAACGCGGCGGCCGCCCGGGCCCGCCGTTAGAACATGTGACCGAACGTGATGTAGAAGCGCTGACGGCCCGTCTCGGTGGAGCGCGCGTAGTCCATGCGCACCACGGCCGCGCGGCGCGAGAAGCGCAGGCCGCCGCCGATGCCCGGGTGCCACTCATGCCACTTGCCGTCCGTCACACCCGGATGCCACACGCGGCCCAGGTCCAGGAACACCACCGCGCCCAAGGCCAGCGGCTGCCCGAAGAAGGACATCCGCGCGGCTTGGAAGCGCAGCTCGGAGTTGCTGAACGCCTTCACGTTGCCGGCGAAGCGGTTGCGCTCGATGCCGCGCACGCTGCTCATGCCGCCAATGCCCTCGGACACGTTGACGCCGCCCGTGGTCATCCACTCGAAGAACGGCACCTCTCCGAAGAGCATGTCCAGCGTGAGCCGCTGCGCGAAGATGAGCCGCGGCGTAATCCGGATGTAGCGGCGCTCGCTCAGCGTCACGCCCGCGTACTGGTAGCGGCTGAACGTGGCCAGGCCGGACACGCGCAGCGCCACCTCCTCCACGCCGCCGGTCGTCGGGTCGGACTCGTCGTCGCGCGTGTCCCAGAGCGCGCCCGCGAGCAGCTGCCCGCTGGGTCCGCCCTCGATACCAATGGGCTTCTCCTGCGCCAGGATGGACGTCTCGTAGGGTGACACGCGCGTGTAGCGCCAGCCGTAGCCCACGTATGACTGGAACGGGTGCTTCTCACCGAAGGGCCGCCCGCGCAGACGCACCCAGAGGCCCGGCGAGCCCTTGTCGTAATTGTACCGCTCGTTGTCCACGTCCCCCCGGAAGTCCGGGGCGGACAGGTTGCCCGCGCCGAAGAAGGGGCTGCTCTTCTCCTGGCGGTACTCCAGCCGTCCCTCCAGCCGCAGGGGCCCCAGCAACTGCGGCCCGTCGTAGCGGAGGTAATGATTCATGGCGCCGCGCGCGGTGAAGAACACCTGCGCGGACAGGGCATGCGCATAGGGCGCCTTGCTGCCGTCGCCGTACAGGTACATGCCGCCGACGGCGCCGTAGCCGAAGCCCTGATCCGAACTGAAGGACACCAGCGGCAGCGCGATGCCGTCCATGGTCGGCGTCCGCTTCACCGGCACGAGGCCGGGCGCCGAGCGGCCGGCCGCCACGGCGCTCAACGACATGAGCATGAAGAAGAGGAAGACGACAGGAGCCAGCATCGAAACCCCGTGAAGCCCCGAGGGGGCGCATCGATTCCAGCCCGGGACAGAAAGCCCTTCCGCCCGCCTGCTCACCAAGTGAGCAGCACGGCCCCGGAAGCTCCTGTCCCCCTGAATGCCCATTTTGCCTTGGGGGATGGGGGAGCCGTCAACGTGCGCGAAAGTCTCAACGAGCTCGTCAGCGAGAATTCACGGAACTGGGCGAATACCCTCGTCCGGAGGATCGGGTCGAAAGTTCCGCCGGTGGCGGCCCGTCGGCCCCGGAACGCTCTGCTCGTCCACCTGGACGGGGTGCCCAAGGCGCTGCTCGACGAAGCCATTGTCACCGGGCGAATGCCCTTTGTTTCACAGCTGGTCCGCTCTGGCGCGTATCACCTGGAGAACGCCTTCTGGGGCGCGCCCACGTCCACGCCGTTCTTCCAGGCGGGGCTGCTCTACGGGCTGCGCCATCCGAACCTGCCGGGCTACAGCTGGTACGACCGGGCGCTCGGCCGCAAGGTGCAGATGAACACGCCGGGCGACGCGATGGCCATCGACGCGCGCCTGCGCGGCCACGGCCGCACGAGCCTGCTGGACCACGGCGGCCACACGTACTTCTCGCTCTTCCACGCGGGCGCCATGAACCGCATGTGCATGAGCACGCTGTCCAGCTTCAAGCTGATGGCGCGCTCGTTCGCGTACGAGATGGAAGGCCTGGGTTCCGCGCGCACGAAGGGCGCATGGGACTTCCTGCGTTCCTTCGGCATGGAGTCCTGGCAGGCCCTGCGCGAGGTGCGCCAGTGGGCGCACTCCATCAACGACTGGCGCCATGAGCAGGGCTTCCTCGTCAGCCGCATCCTCCTCCAGCGGTTGGGCTGGAGCTTCGCGTACACCAAGTCCCTGGTGGACATGGTGCGAGGTGTGCCGCTCATCTACCTGGTGTACGGCAACTACGATGAAGTGGCCCACCGCCGGGGGCCGCGCTCGGAGCTGGCCATGCAGGAGCTCCACCGCGTGGATGCGTCGCTCGCGGAGCTGTTCGCCGTGGCCCGCGCCGCGCCGGAGCCCTACGACGTCATCCTCCTGTCGGACCACGGCCACGTGGACAGCCTGCCCCTGGAGCAGCGCCAGGGCCGGCGCCTGGAGGCCGTCCTCTTCGAGGGCGAAGTCCCGCCGCTGAAGGACGACGTGCGCCGGGGCCTGCTGGATGGCCGCGCACCGCCGGCGCCGGACACCACCGCGCGCGAGCCCTTCAAGCCGGTGGTGGTGGAGGCCGGCAACTTCGCGCACATCTACCTGAGCGGCCGTCCCGCGCCGCTGGAGGCGCGCGAGCTGCTGGCGCGCTACCCGGAGGTGCTGGCGCGGGCCACGAACAACCCGGACATCGGCATGGTGGCGATGCGCCGGGGCGCGGAGGCGGTGGTGGTGATGGGCGGAGGCGTCTATGGCCCTGAGGACCTGGACCGCGCGCCGCTCACCACCGAGTACAGCAAGCGCGCCGTGGCGGACTTCCTCCACGGGCTGCCGCGCATGGACACCGCGGGGGACCTGGTCCTCTTCGGCGAGGCCGTGCAGAAGGGCGGCACGGTGGGCTTCGCGTGGGAGTTCGGCTCGCACGGCGGCCTGACGCGCGTGGAGTCCGACAGCCTGGTGATGTGGCCCGCGAACGGCCCGGTGGACCTGTCGGCCCTCGGCCACTGCGCGCAGCTGCACGAGCGCCTGGCCGAGGCCTACCTGGACACCGGCTCACCGCGGATTCTCCATTGAGACCGAGGAAGGGGAGGACCATGCGGCTTCCCAACGCCGGCGGGCGCACGTGGCTGAAGGTGCTGGGCGGGGTGGTGGGGCTCATCCTGTCCGTGCTCTTGCTGTCCACCGCGTTCTTCAAGTGGAACCTGCACGGGCCGGGGGCACTGCTGACGCCGCGCTTCCCCCTGGACAAGTTCGTCCGAGACCTGCCGGGGCACCTGGTGTGGCTGGTGCCCTTCATGCTGCTGCAGGCGTCACTGGTGCCGCTGCGCGCGGTGCAGTGGCAGGCCACGCTGCGCAGGCCCATCCCGTTCAAGGACCGCTTCCAGCTGGTGGGCATTGGCGTCTTCGTCCACAACGCGCTGCCGGGAAAGCTGGGGGAGGTGACGCGCTCCTTCCTCCTGTCGCGCACCCACAAGCTCCCCTTCATCCGGAGCCTGGGCTCCGTGGGCGTGTGCAAGCTGATGGAGTTCGCCTGCCTGATGCTGCTGGTGGCCCTGTCCTTCCTGGGCCCCTTCGGCGAGACGATGGCCCACTTCCGCACGGAGCTGAACGTGGCGCTGTCGCTGTGCATCGGCCTGGTGGCCCTGGTGGTGCTGCTGGCCCACTGGGCGGCGCCCCTGGGCCGCTGGCTGCACCAGCGTCACACCATGCCCCGCGTGGACAGCTTCCTGAACCACGTGGGCGAGGGCCTGGGCACCGCGCGCTCCTTCAAGGGCATGGCGAAGGTGTTCTTCTTCTCCATCTTCCCGGTGTTCGCCTCCGCGCTGGCGTACGGCCTGGCGCTGCACGGCGTGCACATCCCCGGGGGCCTCTTCGCGGGCGCGGTGGTGCTGGGCGCCATCTCCCTGGGGCAGTCGCTGCCAGGCGTCCCGGCGGGCATGGGCATCTACTACTTCGTCACCAGCTGGGCGGCGCGCGCGCTGGGCTCGAACCCGGAGGACGCGGCGGCGTTCGCCACGCTCACCCACCTGGGGACGGTCATCAGCCAGGTGGCCGTGGGCGCCTGGTGCGTGCACCGCTCCAAGCTGCGGATCCGCGACCTGCGCAAGGGAGGCCGGCTGGCCAACGCCGCCGCGCACCACGTGGCGCACGAGGCCGTGGAGCCCGCGCCGCCCTGAACGAAGGGGACAAGCCAAAACAAAAAGGGCCCCGACTTGTGGTCGGGGCCCTTCTTTACTGCAGTGCCCAGGAGAGGACTCGAACCTCCATGCCCTTGCAGGCGCTAGACCCTGAATCTAGTGTGTCTACCAATTCCACCACCTGGGCAGGTGGCTCGCGGTGCCTCGCGGCGCCGTGATGGGCGAGACGTATAGAGAACCTCCCCCGCCCGGTCAACACCCTTTTTTCCGCCTACTTCTTCAGCGGCCAGCGGCCCTCGGATTCGAGCTTCCGGCGGATGGCCGGGTTCTCGTCCATGAAGGCCACGAGGGACTCCTCGGTGATCTCCACCGTGACGTCCTCACCGCCGACCTCGGTCTGGCAGGACAGGCGGGAGTACGGCCGGACGTCGAAGCCCATGTCCAGGCGGTCCATCTCGTCGTCCCGCTGCTCGCTGAGCGACTCCAGGCCCTTGCGGACCCAGACGTGGCAGGTGGAGCACCCGCACACGCCGCCGCAGCTGTGGCCCACCTGCGCTTCGCCCTTCTCCGCGGCGTCCAGCAGGGTGGTGCCCGGGGGCACGTCCACGGCGACCTCGGCCAGGGGGCTCTTGAAGGTGACCTTGGGCACGGCTCAGTACTCCTCCACGGAATGGCCGGACACCACCTGGGTGATGGCGCGGTTCATGACCCGTTCGATGAACGCCCGGGACGCTTCATCCAGCGCGTGCAGGGCCTCCTTCACGGCCAGGTAGTCCTTGCCCTGCGCCGCCTGGCGCACGCGGTCCATGGCGGCCTGGATGGCCTCCGGCTCGCCGGCCTCCAGCAGGGCCGCGTTCTCGCGCAGCTGCCGGTCGGCCTCGGAGAGGACGCGCTCGGCCTCCACCTGCTGCTCGCGCAACTGGCGGGCCTGGATGTCGTCCTCGGCGAAGTCGATGGAGTCCAGGAGCATCTTTTCGATCTCCTCCTCCGTCAGGCCGTGGCTGGGCTTCACGGTGATGGCCTGCGCCACGCCGGTGCTCTGCTCCTTGGCGGTGACGGACAGGATGCCGTCCGCGTCCACCTGGAAGCGGACCTCCACGCGGGCCATGCCGGCCGCCATGGAGGGGATGCCGGAGAGCGTGAAGCGCGCGAGGCTGCGGTTGTCCTGCACCAGCTCGCGCTCGCCCTGCACCACATGCACGTCCAGGCCCGTCTGGCCGTCCTTGAACGTGGTGAACACCTGCGCCGCCGCCGTGGGGATGGTGGAGTTGCGAGGAATCAGCTTCTCCGTGATGCCGCCCATCGTCTCCAGCCCCAGCGACAGGGGGATGACGTCCAGCAGCAGCACCTCGTCCTGGCGGTCGGTGTCGGTGAGCAGGCTCGCCTGCACCGCCGCGCCCAGCGCCACGACCTGATCCGGATCGATGTCGCCCAGGGGCTCGCGGCCGAACAGCTCCGCCACGAAGCGGCGCACCGCGGGCACGCGCGTGGAGCCACCCACCAGGATGACGCCGTCCAGCTCGCCCGCCGCCACGCCCGCGTCCTTCAGGGCCCGCCGGCACACCGCGCCCGTCTTGGCGATGAGCGGCTGGATCCACGCCTCGAAGTCCGCGCGGGACACGGGCTGTGAATGGCCCTCCACGCTGAGCGTGACCTCGGAGGAATCCGTGAGCGCTTCCTTCGCCTTGCGAGCGGCGACCATCAGCTCCGCCACCTGCGCAGGGGAGGGGGCCGCCACGCCCCGCTTCTGGAGCACGTGCTGCGCGATGGCGCGGTCGAAGTCGTCGCCGCCGAGGGCCGAGTCGCCGCCGGTGGACTTCACCTCGAAGACGCCGTCCTCCAGCTTGAGGATGGAGATGTCGAACGTGCCGCCGCCCAGATCGTAGACGGCGAACTTCCCCTGGCTGCCCTTGTCCAGGCCGTACGCCAGCGCGGCGGCTGTGGGCTCGTTGAGCAGGCGCAGCACTTCCAGGCCCGCGAGCTTCCCCGCGTCGCGGGTGGCCTGGCGCTGGGCGTCGTCGAAGTACGCCGGCACCGTGATGACGGCCTGCTCCACCTTGCCGGAGAAGTGCGCCTCCGCGCGGCGCTTCAGCGCGCGCAGGATTTCGCCGGAGACTTCAATGGGCGTCACCGGCTGGCCGCCGGCCACGTTGAAGCGCACCACGTTGGCGCCGGGCGCGAAGTCGTAGTGGCCCAGCTTGCGAGTCTCCGGATCATCCGGGCTGCGGCCCATGAACCGCTTCACCGACACGATGGTGTCCGTGGGGGCCTCGGCCGCGAGCTTCCGCGCGCGGGCGCCCACCACCACGCCGCCATCCCTGCCGTAGTGCACGACTGACGGGAGGAGCAGCGAGTCGCCGTCGTCCACCGGAACGCACCGGGGCTTGCCCTGGGACACGGACGCCACCAGCGAGTGGGTGGTGCCCAGGTCGATGCCCACCACGTGGCCCTTCGGCTTGAGCGGGTCGTGGATCTGCAGATAGCCGTTGTTGCTCACGCGAGCACCTCCTCCTCGAACGCGTCCACCTGCTCGAGGAAGCGCGTGAAGTAGCGCACCCGCCCCAGCGCGTGCGATGCCTTTCTCACCCCGTCCTGAGAATCCCCGTCACCCTCCAGCGCGCCGAGCGCCGCCACGGCCTCCTGGAGCGCCGCCGCCTTGCGGCCCGCGACATCCCTGGCCATGGCCTGGGCCCGGGGCAGGTCCCTGGCCGCCATGGCTTCATCCAAAGCCTCGCGCAGCTCCATGACCTCCTCCAGGAACTCCAGGGGCATGCCCTTCTGGGCGCCCGCGTCCTCGCGGTCCAGGTCCACGCCATGGAGCTTGAGCAGGTAGAAGGCGCGGCGCACCGGGTCCTTCAGCGTCTTGAAGGCCTCGTTGAGGGCGGTGGTGCCCTCCACGGCGGCCAGGCGCGCCTTCGCGTCACCGGGGCCAACGCGGTCCGGATGCAGCTGGAGCGACAGCTCCCGGTACTGCTTCTCCAGCGCCGGCACGTCCACGGCGTGGGAGCGGGGCAGCCCGAACACGTCGAAGTGGGTCCTCACGGTGCGCACATCCTCACGGGGGAAATGAAAAAGGGGCCCGGCACCGGGCCGGACCCCTGCTGCCCGCTCCCTGACCCACAGGGCGGGCGGGAAGGCCTTGAAGGCTCAGACGGAGAAGCTCTCTCCGCAGCCGCACGCGGCCTTGACGTTGGGGTTGTTCAGCTTGAAGCCGGACGCCATCAGCGTCTGCTCGAACACCAGCTCCGTGCCGATGAGGTACAGGTAGCTCTTCGGATCCACGAAGACGCGGACGCCGTCGCGCTCGAACACCTTGTCGCGCTCGCGGGACTTCTCCGACCACTCCATGGAGTACTGGAGGCCGGAGCACCCGCCGCCCTTCACGGCGATGCGCAGGCCGGCCTCCGGCGTCTGGCGTTCCGCCAGGAGCTGCTTGAGGCGCGCCACCGCGCTGTCCGCCAGGCCAATGCCCTTGGGGGCCGGCTTGGGGGGCGCCTGAGGGGCCTGGGTCGTCTGGGCCTGCTCGTTCATGGGGTCGTCCTCAATCCGTAGAAGGGAGAAGTGCCGCGCGGGGCCTTACGACTGGCGCGACGCGCGCTTCTTCTTGAAGTCCTCGATGGCCGCCTTGATGGCGTCCTCGGCCAGCACGGAGCAGTGGATCTTCACCGGGGGCAGCGCCAGCTCCCGGGCCACGTCCTTGTTGGAGATGGTCATGGCCTGGTCCACCGTCTTGCCCTTCACCCACTCGGTGACGAGCGAGCTGGACGCGATGGCGGAGCCGCAGCCGAAGGTCTTGAAGCGCGCGTCCTCAATCACGCCCGAGTCGCTGATCTTCAGCTGGAGGCGCATCACGTCGCCGCAGGCGGGGGCGCCCACGAGGCCCGTGCCGACGTTCGGGTCGTTCTTGTCGAGCGTCCCCACGTTGCGGGGGTTCTCGTAGTGCTCGATGACCTTCTCGCTGTAAGCCATGCGTCTAACGCTCCTTCATCCACCAACGCTTGAACTGATGCGCCATCCGGGCAACCGATGCGCGGCCGGGCGGGCGGGGGCTGCCATGCCCGGCGGGAAGTCTTGAGGGGAGGGGAGCGCCTAGTGGGCGGTCCACTCGATGCTCTTGAGGTCGATGCCTTCCTTGGCCATCTCGTACAGGGGGCTCATGTCTCGCAACTTGCGGACTTTGTCCACCACGAGGCGGATGACGAAGTCGACCTCCTCCTCCGTGTTGAAGCGGCCCAGGCCGAAGCGGATGGAGCTGTGCGCCATGTCCTCTTCGACGCCCAGGGCGCGCAGCACGTAGGAGGGCTCCAGCGACGCGGACGTGCACGCGGAGCCGGAGGACACCGCGACGTCCTTGATGGACATCATCAGGGCCTCGCCCTCCACGTAGGAGAAGGAGATGTTGAGGCTGCCCGGCATGCGGTGCTCCAGGCTGCCGTTCACCGTCACCATGTCCAGCTGCTCCATGATGCCGGTGCGCAGCCGCTCGCGCAGTCGGAACAGGCGCGCGGACTCCTCCGGCAGGTCCTGCTTCGCCACCTCCGCCGCCGCGCCGAAGCCGACGATGGACGCCACGTTCAGGGTGCCGCTGCGCATGCCGCGCTCGTGGCCGCCGCCGTCCACCATGGGCGCGATGCGCACGCGCGGCTTGCGGCGCACGTAGAGCGCGCCCACGCCCTTGGGGCCGTACATCTTGTGCGCGCTGATGGAGGCCAGGTCGACGTTCATCTTCTCCACGTCGAAGGGCACCTTGCCCACGCCCTGCACCGCGTCGCAGTGGAAGAGCACGCCGCGCTCACGGCACAGCTTGCCAATCTCCGCCACCGGCTGGACCACGCCGATTTCGTTGTTGGCGAACATGATGGAGACGAGCACCGTCTTGGGCGTCATCGCCGCGGCCAGCTTCTCCAGGCTCACGCGGCCGTCGCGCTCCACGTCCAGGTAGGTGACGCGCGCGCCACCGGTAGGCAGCTCCGCCCACTTCTTGTACGTGTCGTCCGCGTCCAGGTTGAGCTTCACCGCCAGCTCGGGGACCTCTTCCGGCGTGACGTCGCGCCCGGCCAGCTGGCCCAGGCGCAGGAGCTTGAGCTCGTCCAGGCGCTCCTGGCGCACGCGCTCCAGGCGCTTGCAGGTGTCCAGGACGGCCTTGTGCTCCGTCTTCAGGGTGATGATGTGGTCGCCCTTGGACTTGTAGAACTCGATGACGCCCTTGATGGCCAGGTTGTCGGACTCGGTGGCGCCGGAGGTGAAGACGATCTCCTTCTCCGACGCGCCAATGAGGTCCGCCACCTGCCGGCGCGCCTTCTCCACCGCGGCCTCGGCCTTCCAGCCGAATGCATGATTGCGGCTGGCCGCGTTGCCGAAGTCCTCGCGGAGGTAGGGCAACATCGCCTCCAGCACCCGCGGGTCCAGCGGGGTGGTCGCGTGGTTGTCCATGTAGATGGGCAGGCTCAGCATGAAGTCCTCAGGAAGAAGTGATGCAGGAGGGTGGAACGCCCCTCCGCTCCCCGGCGACGCGGTGGGTCCGCGCGCAGCGGCAGGGTCTACATGGGCCCACACGAATGTGGACCGGACTGGTCAATTATAAAATCGCCCCCCCTCGGGTCAAGGGAACATGGGGGACGATGCCGGTGTCTTCGACGCGCCAGGTCGTGGTGCGCCGGCCTGAATCAACGCTCCTCCAGAGTGGAGCACTCCGGCCGCGCCGGGTTGGAGCGGGGTGATCCGAAACGGTGCTTCGCGCGCCCATAAGTGCCCGTTTCGTGGCCCGCGGGGGCATGGCCGGGCGCCTGCACTGGAGCCAGCGCGGAGGGTGCCAAGCATGAGCGCCAACGCGAAGTCGCAGGCCCGGAGCAACGCCCAGGACACGCAGGACGCAGCGGGACGGCCAGCGCTGATCCGCCTGGAGGGAGGGCTGGACCGCTCCCGCTACGCCGACGGCTGGCGGGCGGGCAAGCCGGCGGAGGACCCGGAGAAGGTGAAGAAGTGGGGCCTGATTACGGCCCGGCCCAGCGAGTTCCTCATCCACATGCGCCGGGGGCGCGTGCGCGAGGTGAGCGGCCAGGGGGCGAGCTGCTTCAAGCTGCCGGGAGACTCGGTGGCCATCGTGCCCACCAGCATCCAGCGGCTCCAGTTCACCGCGGATCAGGTCACCAGTGAGAAGGTGGGCGTGGCCGTGACGGGCCTGGCGGTGTACCGCATCGCGGATCCGCTGGTGGCCTTCCGGATGCTCAACTTCAGCTACCCGGAGCGCGCGCAGGAGAAGCTGGCGGAGCTGTTGGGGGAGATGTTCGTGGGCGCGGCGCGCCGGCTGGTGGCGAACCTCACCGTGGAGGAGTGCCTCACCCGGCGCAAGGAGGGCATCGCGGCGGAGCTGATGCGGGAGATCGCCCCCGTCCTCTCCGGGTCGGGCCGGATGGAGGACCGCACGGACACGGGCTGGGGCGTGCTGCTGGACACGATTGAGATTCAAGACGTGCGCGTCCTGTCCTCCACCGTGTTCGAGAACATGCAGGCCCGCTTCCGCCGCGAGCAGGAGCGTCAGGCACGTGAGGCGGAGCTCGCGAAGGAGCGCTTCGTCCGGCGCGAGGAGACGGAGGCCGAGCGCGTGCTCAACCTCCAGAGGCTCGCCGCGCGCGAGGAGGTCCGCCAGCGCACGCAGGCCACGGAGGAGCAGGCGCAGATGGAGCAGCTCGCGCAGGAGGCGCGGCTGGCCCAGGCGAAGATGGAGCAGGCGCGCCAGCAGCAGCAGGAGCGCACCGCCGTGGAGCGGGAGGTCGCGCTCGCGAAGCTGACCGCGCAGGAGGAGGTCCGCACCCGCACGGAGGCCCTGAAGGAGCAGGCCCGCCTGGAGGCGCTGGCCACGGACGCGCGCCTGGAGGAGGCGCGGCTCACGAGCGAACGGCAGCTCGCGTACAACCGTGCGCAGGGTGAGCTGGAGCAGCTGCGCTGGGAGCAGGAGGCGGAGGCCGCCAAGGCGCAGGTGGAGCTGGAGCGGCTGCGCCGCCAGCAGGAGGCGGAGGCCGCGCGCCACGACATCCAGCTCGCCGAGGCCCGGCAGGAGGCCGAGCATCTGTCCGCCCGGCTCCAGGTGCTGCTGGCGAAGCAGTCCATCGCGGAGGCGGAGGCCGGCATCGCGGAGCTGGAGCTGCGGCGCACCCGCGCGCTCCAGGGGCTGGAGATGGACCGCGCGAAGACGCTGCGCGACATCGAGAACTCGGTGAGCCCGGAGGTCATCCAGCTGACGTTGGCGAAGCAGCTGCCGCAGGTGGCCGCGGCCTTCCAGCAGCAGATGGGCGAGGTGCACGTGACGGCGGTGGATGGAGCGAACCCCTTTGGCTACATCGCCGCCGCCGTGGAGGGCGTGATGGGGCTGGCGCGCTCCGCGGGCCTGAAGGTGCCTGCCTCCCCGGCGCAGCAGTAGCCGCGTCCACTGCCTCCGCGTATAGAAGGGGCCTCGGACACGCGGAGGCGGAAGGCACGCATGGACACGAAGAAGCTGACGCTGGCGGCGGTGGTGGCGGGAGTGGCGGTGGCGGTGGTGCCGTGGCTGCTTCCCACGGGCCCGAGCGCCGGGCTGGACGCGGCCCGGTTCCTGGAGTCCGGCAACCTCGCCTGGGGCGCGCTGGTGGTGTTCGCCGGCGGCCTGCTCACCGCGATGACGCCGTGCGTGTACCCGCTCATCCCCATCACCGTGTCGGTGTTCGGCGCGCGCAAGGCGGAGGCGCGGGGCCGCTCGCTGGCGCTGACGACGTCGTACATCGTGGGCATGGGCGTGGTGTTCAGCGCGCTGGGCATCCTGGCGGCGAAGACGGGCCAGGCCTTCGGCTCCATGCTGGGCAGCCCCGTGGTGGTCATCGGCCTGGCGGTGTTCCTGCTGGCGCTGGCCTCGTCCATGTTCGGCGCGTTCGAGCTGGCGCTGCCGTCGTCCATCCAGACGAAGCTCAGCAAGGTGGGCGGCACGGGCATCGCCGGTGCGTTCGTGATGGGCAGCGTGTCCGGCTTCCTGGCGGCGCCGTGCACGGGGCCGGTGCTCACGGGCCTGCTGGCCTTCGTGGCGAAGTCCGCCAACACGACCCTGGGCGCGACGCTGCTGTTCATCTACGCGCTGGGCATCGGCGTGCCGTTCTTCCTCATCGGCGTGTTCACCGTGCGCCTGCCGCGCGGCGGCGTGTGGATGGAGTGGGTGAAGAGCGTGCTGGGCATCATGCTGGTGGCGCTCGCGTTCTCGTACCTGAAGGACGCCTTCCCCTGGGCGCGTGACACCGTGAAGGCGCTGGGCGCCCAGGTGGGCCAGGTGCCCGGCGCGGTGCTGGCCGCGGTGCTGGTGATGGTGGGCGTGCTCGTGGGCGCGGTGCACCGCTCGTTCAAGGAGGGCGCGCGCGACTTCGCGTTCAAGGCGTCCGGTGTCGCGCTGGTGGTGGGAGCGCTGGTGGTGCGCGGCGGCGCGCTGGACGCACGGCCCACGGGTGAGCTGTGGGTGCGCATGGGCCTCCAGGAGCACCCCGTGGCCCCGTCCTGGCAGTGGCACCACGTGATGCCGGCGAAGACGGCCACGTTCGACGCGAGCCAGTTCGAGCAGGTGCTCGCGGCGGCGAAGAAGGAGGGCCGCCCGGTGCTCATCGACTTCTTCGCGGACTGGTGCGCGGCCTGCAAGGAGCTGGACCGGCTGACGTACCCGTCCTCGGAGGTCATCTCCCAGGCGACTGACAGCCGCTTCCTCACCATCAAGATCGACGCGACCAACAGCGAGGACCGCCTGGACGCGCTGATGGAGCAACTGGGCGTGGAGGGCCTGCCCACGGTGGCCTTCGTGAACCCGGACGGCACCGTGCTGACCAAGCCGCGCGTGACGGGCTTCCTGGAGCCCGTGCCCTTCGCGGCGGAGATGCGCAAGGCCCTCCAGTAGGGTGTGGTAGGAGGCAGGAATGCTTGAGCGGCTCTACGTCGACAACTACCGATGCTTCGTCAACTTCGAGTGGAAACCCGGCCAGCTAGCATTGCTGCTGGGCGAGAACGGCTCGGGCAAGACGTCCATCCTCGACGTGTTGTGGAGTGTGCGGACGCTGGTTGTGCGAGACCGCGAGGTCCGTAGATGCTTCCCACACGATTCCCGGACCCGGTGGGAATCCAGGCTGAACCAGCGCGTAGAACTGGATGTGCGGCTGGGCCAGGATCTCTACAAGTACCGCTTGCAGGTGGACCACGATGAGGAGGAGCCATCGAACACCCGGGTCGGGGTCGAGTCTCTTCATTGCAACGACACGCCACTTCTGGAGTTTGGCAACGGGCTCCTCACGATACGTGGAGGTAAGGGGACTAAGGACGTCACCTTCAGTGCTCGCACGAGCAGTTCGGGGCTGAGCGCGCTCGGGCCAGGTGCCAAGAAGCTCGCGGCGTTCAAGCGTTGGCTTGACGAGGACGTCTGGTACTTCCGGCCAGATCCACGCCATATGTCAGGCCGCACGGACGCGCAACGCGACATGCTTGAGGAGAGCCTTCACAATCTCGCGTCGTGGTACCCGCCGCTCATCACGCATGAATTGGATGATGCCGTGCGCATCCAAGCTGCGCTTCGTGAGGTCATCCCCGGGTTTGAAGCACTGGCGGTGGATAAGTTACGGCCTCAGCTCCAAGTCCGATTCTCCGCAGGCAAGGGGGCACCCTACTCGGTGGACTTCGTTGATCTGTCAGACGGCCAGCGCGCTCTCATCGCGCTCTACATACTGCGCCATACCGTGATCAAACCGGGGCGCCTGATCATCTTCGATGAGCCTGACAACTACGTCGCCCTTCGGGAGATTCAGCCCTGGTTGCGTGACGTGTCCGATGCGGCCTCAGAAGAAGGCGGACCCCAGGTCTTCTTCGTGAGCCATCATCCCGAGTTCCTCAATCAGCTGGCTCCCTCTGATGGGACACGGTTCTTCCGCCAGGGGGGAGGGCCTTCGCGAATCGAGCCCTTCCACGGGCTTCCTGGTCTGAATCCAGCGGAAGTTGTCGCGCGCGGTTGGGAGGACGCCACGGAGCCGATGGAGCCGCCGCATGAGTAGCCGTGGGGTCAAGTACGTCATCCTCTGCGAGGATAAACAGGCAAGAACCTTCATTGAACGAGCGCTGAAGTCTCGAGGCGTAGGGGCTCGAGATATCCGCACGGTGCCATTACCCTCCACCATAGGAGGCGGCGCAGGCGAGCACTATGTGCGCCAGCGTGCGCCTGAACAGATCAAGGTGCATCGGACTGCTCATGTGAACGCGGCGTTGATCATCCACGTCGATGCGGATCCCGCCAACTCGGTCCAATATCGCTGGCAGCAACTCGACGCGGCGCTCAAGGAGCAGCGGCAAGCGCCCGTAACGGATAACGAGCGCATCGCGCGCCTCGTCCCCAAGCGGAACATCGAGACGTGGATCCGGTTTTACCTGAACGGCCCGCCGGTGGATGAAGTTCAGGCGTACCCGAAGTACACAGGGACCGAGAGTGCCTGCTGGCCTGCCGCGGAAGCCTTCGCGCAGGATGCTGCGGGCAACGTCCAACCCCCGCAAGCACCCGGTTCCCTCCTGTTGGGGCTCGACGAGTTCCGCCGCGTGTTGTAGCAGCCGAGCCACCGCTCCCTAGAGGTAGTTCTCCCAGCCCAGCCGGCCGCGGCTCGCGAGCACGCGCTCAATCATCAGCTCGTGCAGCGTGAGCAGCGGCTTCGCGAGCGCTTCGCCCTCCAGCCGCGCGAGCGCGCCGGCCATGGCCTCCAGCGTGGACATCCCGTCCGGGTGCGGCGGCTTGCGCAGCCGTCGCGTGTCCGGCGCGGGCGGTGGCAGCCTCAACCCCGGCAGCCGGCGCAGGGCGGGGACGCGCTGCACCATGCGCCGCGCCTGCGCCCAGCTTCCGTCGATGATGACCAGCCGCTTCGGGGGAGGCCCCTCGGCCTCCGGCGCGTCCGGGAACAGGAGCCACGTGTCCGGCGTGTCCAGCACCGACGCGTCGAAGGGGGCTCCGGGCGCGCCATAGGAGACGATGCTGCAGCGGGGCAGGGCCAGCGCAGCGATGCGCGCCGTGTTGGTGCTCTTCTGCGACTCCTTGTTGTGCCGGATGATCAGCAGCTCGGTGCGCGTGGGGATGACGGGCACCTCCGCGCACAGGCACAGGGCCGTGGGCAGGTAGCACCGCTCACAACGGCCCGACAGGTCCTCCGGGGTGCTGGACCTCATTTCGCCGCGGTGCGGTAGCGCTCCATCAGGGCTCGCGCTTCCCGCAGCTTCTCCTCGACGAAGCGGTCGTCCGCGTCCGGCTCGTATTCAGCGTCCGGCGGATCCAGCTGGAAGAGGGCGGACAGGCTCGCGGGGGCGACCTCCAGCCACTCGGACGTGCGGGTGAGCGCGGCCTGCCGGCGCCCAGCGAAGGTCTCCGGCCCGTCCTCCGGGCCGCACCGGCAGATGCGCGCGGAGTCCCCGGACACGTCCACGTAGAGGCCCAGGACCTCCGCGTCCACCTCCGCGGCCAGCGCGCAGGTGGCCTCGCTGACGTAGGCGGCCATGGCCTGCGCCGCGCTGCGCTCCGTCAGCGAACGCACCAGGTACACCTGCCACCCGGCCTCCGTCAGCGCCCCGGCCTCGCTCAGCGGGGCCAGCTCCGCGGGCGGTGCCTGGATGCGCGACAGGAGCCGGCGCACCGGCACCTCCAGGCGCTCGAGCCGGGCGTTCGACGCGGGGCAGAAGAAGACCACGCGGTACTCTCGGCTGTCGGCGGCGGTTTCCATGGGCATACGGCGGTGACCCAAGAGGACCAAAGGACTCCCCAGGCACGCAAGGGGGGAGTTGCACCGGAACGCGCTTCCCAGGCCCCCCGGGAGCCGTCCCCCGGCCCCGGAACGCGACCCGGAGGGGCCCTGCGGCCGCGAAAAGCCTCCGGCCAGCGCCCGCCGCTGGGGCATGCTGGGCGCCCTTTTTCCCGGCCTTTTTCGGAAGGCCGGGCGGGCTCACCCCACCCGGAGGCAGGACACACCCACGGAGAGGAATTGAATCGGGGAGTGCCTGGATGTCTGTCTATTCCATGCAAGGAATTGGCGTCGGCTTGAAGTGTTCCAGCCGCACTGGCCGCCGTGACGCGGAGTGAAGCGCGACAGGTTTTGTCGCATCCGTAAGAGAAAAAGAATCCGACCCTCTGCGTTTTCTGGAGGGAAGGGAGGCGGTCTCATGGTGCCAGGGAGGGAGGAGCCGCCAGTCCGGGAGGGCTCTGGAGGGGAGTTCGCCGCGTTCGCGATCCGCCATCAGCCGGTGCTGGTGGCCATCGCGCGCAACGTCTGTGGCAAGAGTGCCAGTGATTGCGACGACCTGGTGCAGGACGTGCTCTTGCGCGCGCTCCTGCAATGGGAGCGGCTCAAGCGTTGGCCGGAGCCCGCGCGGCGCGCGTGGCTGGTGCGCGTGCTGCACAACCGTTTCCTGGACCAGTGCCGCCGCCAGGGCGCGGAGACGGACCGCCGGGTGGACCTGCACAACGTCCACATGCTCTTCGAGGACCCGGAGGCCGCGCCGGAGCCCGAGCAGTGGGAGTACGTCACGGAGGACGAGCTGCGTCAGGCGGTGGCCCGCCTGAATGAAAAGCTGCGCCAGGCGTTCGAGCTGCACGCGCGGGGCCTGCGCCACGCGGAGATCGCCCGGCGGATGAACACCCCCAGCGCGGGAACGGTGGGCACGTGGCTCTTCCACGCCCGCCGCCGCCTCAAGGCCATGCTCCACGACACCGCGGAACGCCGCCGCCAGGAGAGGGAACGATGAGCACCGCGTGTGAGTGTGAGGACCTCCAGCCCTTCCTGGACGGAAGCCTGTCCGCCGAGGACCAGCGCCGCATCCGCGCCCACCTGGCCCACTGTGACGTCTGCGCCCGGCGCTTCCACGACCTCCTGCAACTGGAGATGCTGGCGCGGCTGGCGCTGGAGGACGCGGCGGAGAGCGAGCGCTGGGTGTCCGCCCGCCAGGCCCGCGACACCGTGCCCGGGGCCGACTGGGACGACGTGCCGGAGCACTGGAAGGAGGACGTGCTCGAGGCCCAGGTGCCCCCACCGCCGGAGCGCGAGGGTCGCGCCTGGCACCAAGGCGCCCGCCGCTTCCGCCGCCGCTGCCCGGGGTGCGCCAACTGCTGCCCCTGGTTCGCGAAGACGGAGTCCGTGGAGGCCGTCAGCGTGCCGCGCCTCCCGTGCCCGCGCTCCAGCCGCTCCGGCGGAACGCTGCTGCGTCCGCGCACGCGCCGCTGAACCGCGTGGGTTCCGGCCGCCTGCTCCTCCCTGGGGGGCAGGCGGGGAAGCGGGTGCCGGACGCTGGGAGCGGAATCCACCAAGGATTGCCTCCGCTCGCGTTTCGCAAGGGACGGGAGGCGGCCTCGCGACTCGGGCCCTGATACTCGATGGATTCCTGGTGCAAGAAGCTCTACCGGTTCCTGGATGGGGAACTGGAGTCGGGGGACGAGGAGCACTTCCGGCTCCACCTGGCCCTCTGCCGTGCGTGCGCCAGCGGGCTGCATGATGCCATGCAGCTGGAGATGCTCAGCGTCCAGGCCCTGTGTGGCGCCGTGGCCCACAACGACGCGCCACCTCCGCCATCCTCCGTCGCCGTGCGCCGGCCGCTGTCGCGCTTGCCGCGCTTCTCCCTGCCCTCGGGCCGGTGGCGCCCTGCGCTGGGGGCGGTGCTGGCCATGGGGCTGGGGGCGCTCGCCGCGCTCACGACCGGGGACGGCTTCCGGCCGGGCAACGCGTGGCGGGCGGAGGCCTCCGCGCGCGAGCTGGAGGCGCGCATCGCGTACCCGGCCGCGGACCGCTACCTGCCCTACGTCCCCGTGCGGACGGGGCCGGGAGAGGGGACGGCGCTGACGTCCGAAGCGCCCGTGCCCCTGCGGACCCTGGCGGCGCTGGAGGAGCGCGGGGACCTGCATGGCATCGCGGCGGCGTACCTCGTGCGCGGCGAGCTGCGTCAGGCCGCGGACTTCCTGTCGCGCAGCGCCCCGTCGCTGGACCGGGACAGCGACCGGGCCGTGGTGGCCATGGCGGCGGGCGACCTCCCGAGGGCGCTGGAGCTGTGCGAAGGCGTGCTGCGTCAGGCACCGGACCATCCCCAGGCCCTGTGGAACCGGGCCCTGGTGCTCCGGGCCCTGGGGCGCTCGCTCCAGGCGGCGGAGGCCTTCGAGGCCGTGGCCCGCCGGGGGGAGCCGGGGTGGAGCGAAGAGGCCGGAATCCGGGCACTTGCGCTGAGGCAGGGGAGTCACTTCTTGAAATGATTAGCCGCGACCCAAGGATTTTATGGGTCGGCGTCTAATTATCGAGGCGCGGCGTGGCGGCGGCGTGAGGGACGGCAAAGGCACCGCACCCGGGGGGAAGCGATGTTCCGCATCGATGCGTGGAGCCAGGGGGACGGCGCGCTTTGGGCGCCCGGCTCCAACGGGGGCTCGGGCGTGCGGCCGCAGGACGAGGCCCGGGAGCCCAGGGGATACCGGGTCGACGAGGAAGAGGGGGATGGGGAAGAGGCCTCCCGGAAGGAAGGGGAGGAGTCGCTCTTCGACTTTGAGGACAGCGACCTGGATTGGGTCGCCAGCTACTGAGGTAACGGCGCGCGCGGTTGGGTGTCCGCGCTCCACGCGGCCTTCGGGGGAGGGCCGCCGCTTCCAGAGGATTCGTCAGCCGAGAGGCGGGCGGGTTCCAGGTGTCCCGGACCGGGGGGGACGAGGACCCGGAAGCGAGTGGGAGCAAGGCCACCCGAGCGGGTGAGCGGTTGGGAATGCGCCCCAGGCCCTCCGTTCCCGGACCCCATGGGTCCGGGATCGGGGGGCTTCGGTTTTTTTCGGGCGCGCTACGCTGCCGGGCCTTCTTCCCGACCTGGAGTACCCGACATGAACCGTTGGCGTGGAGTCCTTCTGCCGGCCCTGAGCCTGGGCTGCCTGGTGGCGTGTGCCACCGCGCCCGTGCGCGACACCGCTGCTCCGGTGTCCTCTCCCGTTCCGCCGCCGTCCCAGGAGCAGGCCCTGCGCGAGGGCTGGCTGAAGGAGCGGCACGGGCTGCTGCTGGACATGATGCGCCGCCACGGCGTGGGCATGTGGGTCGTGGTCAACGAGGAGTTCCACGATGATCCGCTGACGGCCTGGGTCGCGCCGCCCATGCCCTATGTGGGCAACCGGGACGTGTTCGTCTTCGTGGACGCGGGTGACGCGGGGCTCCAGAAGGTGGCGCTGACGGGCTACGCCACGGAGGCCGTGACGCGCTTCTTCACCTCGCCTCCGGTGGAGCACAAGCAGGCGGAGGCGCTGGCGGACCTGGACGCGCGCTACCACCCGCGCACCATCGCGCTGGCCATGGACGGGCGGCGCGGCGTGACGCGCAGCCTCACGCATGACAGCTACAAGTGGCTGGTGGAGGCGCTGGGCCCGACGGCGGAGGCGCGCTTCGTGAGCGCGGCGCCGCTCATCGAGGAGTACCTGGACACGCGGCTGCCCGGCGAGTTCAACGCCTACCGCGACCTGGTGGTGCTGACGGAGTCGCTGGTGAAGCGGGCGCTCTCCAACGAGGTGGTGGTGCCCGGCAAGACGACGGTGGGCGAGGTGCGCCGCTGGCTCTACGACGCGCTGTACGAAGCGCGCGTGGGCACGTGGTTCCAGCCGGACCTGCGCGTGCAGCGGCAGGGCATGAAGGACGGCTTCTCCCGGGGCTTCCTGGCGGTGGCGGACGAGGCGGTGGTCATCCAGCGCGGAGACCTGGTGCACGTGGACTTCGGCGTCTCGGCGCTGGGCATGAGCACGGACTGGCAGAAGATGGCGTACGTGCTGAAGGACGGAGAGACGGACGCGCCGGAGGGGCTGAAGCGCGCGCTGGCGAACACGCAGACGCTGCAGGACGCGCTGATGCTGCGCGCGTCGCGGCCGGGGCGCTCGTCGGCGGACGTCTACGACGCGACCATGGCGGAGATGAAGGAGAAGGGCATCGAGGCCAAGGTCTACAGCCATCCGCTGGGCGCGCAGGGCCACGCGCTGGGCGCCTCCATCGACTTCCGCGCGGCGTCGCGCTCGGAGGTGCCGCGGCTGCTGCGCAAGGGCTCGTACCTCGCCGTCGAGCTCAGCACCACCACCCCCGTGCCAGAGTGGGGCGGGCAGCCGGTGGCGGTGATGCAGGAAGATCCGGCGTACCTGACGGACGAAGGCTGGCGGTTCTTCGTGGAGCGCCAGAGCGCCTTCTATCTCATCCACTGAAGACACGAAGGGAGCGGACGTGATGCGCGTGGGCAGGCCATGGACGACGTTCGGAAGGGAGGGGCGCGCGTGGCTCCTCCTGGGACTGGGACTCACGGGGTGCAGCGCGGCCACTGGGGACGAAGCCCCCGCGAGGCAGGAGAGCCCGCTGGCCGCGGAAGCGTCGCTCCGGCCGCCGCGCGCGGTGGACAGCCTGCTCAGCCTGTTGGACCAGACGGCCTCCGTGGTGGAGGGCGAGGTCACCGACGTGCGCAGTGAGTTCTCGCCGCGCACGGGCCCGTGGACGGTGGTGACGCTGGGCAACGTGCGGGCGCACCTGGGCGCGGCGCCTCGGGAGCTGCGGCTCAAGCAGGCCGGTGGGTTGCTGCCGGATGGCCGTCAGCTGGTGGTGAGCCACGTGCCGCGCTTCGTCCGGGGCGCGCGCTACGTGGTGTTCCTGCGCAACACCGGGTGGAGCCTGTCGCCGGTGCTGGACGAGCACGCCTTCCGCGTGGAGCCGGTGGGAGGCCGCGAGGTGCTGGTGGGAGCCGAGGGCGGGCTCGTGTCCGGCGTGGGCTCGGCGGGCGTGCGTCAGACGGCGCCGGTGTTCGAGACCGTGGACCTGATGGGCGCGCGTCCGGCGCTGCGCGCGGAGGCCCAGGCTCGGAGTGCTGCTCCGGAGGGCATGGAGCGCGAGGCGTTCCTCTCCCTGCTCCAGAGCCACCTGCGCGCGCGCGGGCTCACGGTGGCGGGCGCGTTCCGTGAGGAACCCGTCACCGCCGCGTCGTCGTTGTCCGTGCCGGTGACGCCCGCGGTGGGCGCGACTCCGGTGCCGGGTGCCGTTCCCCTCCAGCCCGGGCGGGACGTCCCGCCCGGCCAGCCGTGATGAGGTCCGCCATGAAGACAACGACATTCGTGGGCGCCGTCGCTGCGCTGGTGCTGGGCGGCACGGAGGCGGGCGCCGCCGCGTGGGACACGTGCAACGGGACGCCGGTGAAGTGGTACAGCGGGCCGGCCGTGTACCGGAACCGGTGCAGCATCCCGGACTCCGGCAACGTGAACGCGGCGTACTGGAACGGCCTGAGGCAGTGGGACGACCTGTCCCACATCGTCAGTGGCTACAACGTGAACGCGGCGACGGACTGCGCGTTGGACCACAGCGACGGGCAGAACGAGATTGGCCTGTGTGACCGGGCGTCCATCGACGGGAACAACGGCGTGACCTACTCCGTCGTGGGCCTGTGCTTCATCGGGAGCAACGGCATCGACGAGGCGGACGTCTGCATCGCCAGCGACCTGGACTTCACGCCGCGCATTGGAAGCGCGTTCGGCACGTCGGGCCGCAGCACGTTCGTGCACGAGGCGGGACACTTCTTCGGCTTCAAGCACGAGGGCGGGCACAGCATCCTGCGCACCTCGCCGCCGCACCTGGTGACGGGGGGCTATGAGTCCTCCACGCTGTGGCCCACGAACGCGCAGGGGATGAACGCGCTGTACGGCTATTCGGTGACGAAGCCGAACCTGCTGCCGTCCGCCATGGGCGTGGTGGGGGACGTGGCGCAGACGCTGGACCCGTCTGGCACGAAGTCGGTGTGCCGGGGCACGGCGCAGAGCGTGAAGTTCTACGTGGGCAACCTGGGCAACGCGGCGGTGTCGTCGTACTCGATGCGCGTGCGCCTGAGCCCCACGGCGCCGCCGAATGGCTACTACGAGTCCACCAACGTGGTGGGCACGTTCAACCACTCGCTGGGCGCGTTCTCGGAGGGCATCTACTCGCTGGGCTTCACGGTGCCGGCGTCGCTGCCCTTCAACACGTACTACGTCTACCTGGACATGGATCCGGCGGGCGCGGTGGACGAGTTGAAGGAGAACGACAACACCACCGTCAGCGCCATGGTCCTGCGGGTGGGGTGCTGAGCATGCGGCACGGAGCCTTGGTGGTGGCGTTGCTGCTGAGCGCCTGCGCGAAGCCGAAGGAGGAGCGGGTGACGTCGCGTCAAGCGCTCACCGCGGAGCGTCCCCAGCCACGCGGCGCGGCCACGGTGCGGGCGGGCGACCGGACCTATTCCGCCCCCTCCGTGCGGTTCAGCGTCGCCTTCGTGGAGCATCCCCCCGACACGATGAGGGCCGTGATGTTGAGCGCCCAGGCGGAGGACGGGAGCACCTGGCGCTTCCGCATGTCGGTGGGGGATGAGTTCTTCACGTCGAAACGCGCCACCGCGAGGCTCACTCCGATGAACGTGCTGGGCCCCGGCCTCGCGGTGGTGGACTACCAGCGGGCCGGGGAGCCCGAGATGGCGATGGACGAGGGCACCCTGGAGCTGACCGTCACCGGGAATCAGGCGAAGGGCGAGGTGCGCGAGAAGGACGGCCGCGTGCGCGCGACGTTCGAGGGACCGCTCACCTTCGAATGCATGGTGCCGCCCGCGTGGCTGAGCCACGCGAACGCACCCGTCCCGGCTTCTCCCGAAGCGGGGGAGGTCCGGGTGCTCGACGAGGCCCTGGCCACGCCGCGATGCCGTTCCATCGCGGACGCCTTCCGCTGAAGCCAGACCTCCCCGTGGGCCTGGCCGGGCCCACGGGGGCGTCACTCCGCGTCGCGGCCACTCACGTCGGACCACGCCAGCCCGAAGCGCGCCAGGTACTTCCGGAGCCGGTCCGCGTCGTTGACGCTCTTCTTCTGCGCACGCGACCGGGCGAACAGCGTCCGGCCCGCGTCCGACAACGAGCGCGCGGCACGGCACACCGTCACCACGTCCGCCAACTGCACCCGGTCGAACCGGTCCAGCTCCGCCGCGCGCGTGGCTCCCATCACCTCCACCAGGACCGCTTCGTTCCCGGACGCCGCCGCCGCGCCCGCGGGCCGCCACTGCGACCGCAGCCGCTCCAGCTCTTCGTCCACCACGTCGCGCGTCATCCGCCCACCGGCCGCCAGCGTGGACATGCGCAGCACCGCCGCGTTGAGGTCCCGGAAGTTGCCGCTCCACCGGGCCTCCGGGGACGTGGCGAAGCGCAGGAAGTGCTCCTGCGCCTCCTTGCTCATCGTCACCCGTGTCCCCAGCGCCTGTGAGGCTTGATCCAGCTCGTATTGCAGGTTCGGCGCGATGTCCTCCGGACGCTCGCGCAGCGCGGGCAGCCGGAAGGTCCACAGGTTGATGCGCGCGAGCAGGTCCTCCCGGAACCGACCCTGCTCCACGTCCAGCTGCAGGTCCCGGTTCGTCCCCGCGATGAGCTGGAAGTCGCTCTCCGCCTCCTTGTCCGCGCCCACCGGCAGGAACCGCTTGTCCTCCAGCGCGCGCAGCAACATGGCCTGCTCGTCCGCGCCCAGCTCGCCAATCTCGTCCAGGAACAGCACGCCGCCGTTCGCCTGCCGCATCAGCCCGGGCCGGTCTCCCACCGCGCCCGTGAACGCGCCCTTCACGTGGCCGAAGAGCGTGGACATCGCGCCGTCACCTCTCAGCGTGGCGCAGTTCAGGTCCACGAACGGCCCCGTCACCTGGTTGCGCGCCTTCTTCAACGCGTAGATGCGCTTCGCGAGCTGTGACTTGCCCGCGCCCGTGGGGCCCGTCAGCAGCAGCGGCGCTCGGGACTGCACCGCCACCTGTTCAATCCGCTCGATGATCCGATTGAACGCCGCGTTGCGCGTGTCGATGCCGGACTTGAGGAACGACAGGCCCTCGCGCTGCTGCTGCCGGAAGCGCGCCGCCAGCGTGTCGTAGTTGGACAGGTCCAGGTCGATGATGGCGTGCGTCCCCACCGCCCCGTGTTCCTTCCCCTTGCCCGGGGACGTCTGCACCAGCCGGCCCGGAATCAGCCGGCTCTCCACCAGGAGGAACATGCAGATCTGTGCGATGTGCGTGCCCGTGGTGATGTGCACCAGGTAGTCCTCTTCCTCCGGATGGAAGGACTGCGCGCGCACGTGGTCCAGGAGCGCGCCGTACGTCTCCTCCAGGTTCCACGGGTCGCGGATGGGCAGTGACGTGAGGCGCACCTCCGTCTCCGGGGACACCCTCGCGATGTCCTCCTGGATGACCGCCGCCAGCGACGTCGCGGTGGGCGGATGCAGCAGCTCCAGCCGGTGCACCAGCAGGTCCGCCTGCTGACACAGCGACACCGTGGGCCGCCACCGCGTCCAGCGCTGGGCGCCCACCCCCGTGTCCAGCGTCGTCCCGAGCATCCCGATGACGACCGTCCGCCGTGTCTTCGCCTTTTGAGCCATCAGGATAGGATTTTATCCCATGGGATAGGGAATTCCAGCCTGCCTGGGGGGCTCCCCTCGGGGACGGCGTTGGCACGCGGGCTGCTCTAGCTCCCCCACGTGACCGGGACACAGCGCCCGGGTCGAACGACCGAAAGGTGCAGAGCCATGGACCGCATGAACGCGAACTACGAGGTGCTGTCGGACGAAGCGGGCCGCCCCATCAAGGCGTGGACGGTGGGGGTGCCCTTCGAGGACGAGGCGAAGAAGCAGCTTCGCAACCTCCGGGGCCTGCCCTTCATCCACAAGTGGGTCGCCGTGATGCCGGACGTGCACCGCGGTTACGGCGCGACGGTCGGGAGCGTGGTGCCCACGGTGGGCGCGGTGGTGCCGGCGGCGGTGGGCGTGGACATCGGTTGCGGGATGATCGCCGTGCGCACGACGCTGCGCGCGGATCAGCTGCCGGACTCGCTGCGCGGGGTGCGCTCGGCCATCGAGGCGGCGGTGCCGCACGGCCGGACGGACAACGGCGGTCGTAACGACCGTGGGGCCTGGAAGGACTCGCCCGCGACGCATACCGCTGCCTGGGCCCGCCTGGCGGAGGGGTACCAGCAGATTGTCGCGAAGCACCCGCGCATCGGCCGTGGCCCGGAGCTGGCGCACCTGGGAACGCTGGGAACCGGGAACCACTTCATCGAGCTGTGCGTCGATGAGTCGGATGGCGTGTGGCTGATGCTGCACTCGGGGTCGCGCGGCGTGGGGAACCGCATCGGAAGCCACTTCATTGAACTGGCGAAGCAGGACATGGAGCGCTTCTTCATCCACCTGCCGGACGCGGACCTGGCGTACCTGCCGGAGGGAACGGAGCACTTCCACGACTACGTCTTCGCGGTGAGCTGGGCGCAGGACTTCGCGGCGATGAACCGCGAGCTCATGCTGCACTCGGCGGTGCAGGCCCTGAAGGCGAGCGGTGAGCTGCCTCCGTTCGAGCTGTCCGAGTCCGCGGTGAACTGCCACCACAACTACATCTCGCGCGAGCACCACTTCGGAAAGAACTGCTTCGTGACCCGCAAGGGCGCGGTGCGGGCGCGTGAAGGCGACATGGGAATCATCCCCGGCAGCATGGGGGCCCGTTCCTACATCGTCCGCGGGAAGGGAAACGCGGATGCCTTCCATTCGTGCAGCCACGGCGCGGGCCGGGTGATGTCGCGCGAAGCGGCGAAGAAGCGCTTCACGCTGGAGGACCACGCGAAGGCGACCGCGGGCGTCGAGTGCCGCAAGGACGTGGACGTGATTGACGAGACGCCGGCCGCGTACAAGCCCATCGACGCCGTGATGGCCGCGCAGGCGGACCTGGTGGAGGTCGTCCACACGCTCAAGCAGGTGGTGTGCGTGAAGGGATAGCCGAAGCGAAGCCCCACCCGCCGTCCATCGAGGTGCCCATGCCGGGATGAAGCCACCGAGGCGCCCGTTCCCCCGAAGAGGTCCGCGCGAGCGGCCGTTAAGGTGGGGGAGCGGGCGCCGCTATTTTTTGTAATCAGGGATGGGATGCTGCACACGTCCGCGAGCGCGCAAAGGAGCACCACGCACATGGTTCGCATCGATGGTTCACAGGGGGAGGGGGGCGGCCAGGTGCTGCGCACCGCGCTGGCGCTGTCGCTGGTGACGGGCACGCCTTTCGAGATGGTCAACGTGCGCGCCGGCCGCGCCAAGCCGGGCCTGCTGCGCCAGCACCTCACCGCGCTCAAGGCCGCGGAGGCCGTGGGCGCCGCGGAGGTGACGGGCGCGGAGCTGGGCTCCAAGCAGCTGTCCTTCCACCCGCGCGCGCTGACGGCGGGCAACTACCACTTCGCGGTGGGCACGGCGGGCAGCGCGACGCTGGTGTTCCAGACGGTGCTGCCCGCGCTGCTGCACGCGGAAGGGGCCTCCACGCTGATGCTGGAGGGCGGGACGCACAACCCGGCGGCGCCGCCGTTCGACTTCCTGGAGAAGGCGTACCTGCCGCTCTTGCGCCGCATGGGTCCGCGCGTGGACGTGACGCTGGAGCGCCCGGGCTTCTATCCGGCCGGAGGAGGCCGCTTCCGCGTGGACATCCACCCCGCGAAGCTCCAGCCGCTCCAGTTGCTGGAGCGCGGCCGGGTGCTGCGCACGGAGGCCGTGGCCCTGGTGGCGTCCATCCCCTTCGACGTGGCGAAGCGCGAGCTGGACACCGTGGCCGCCGTGCTGAAGCTGCGGCCGGATCAGCAGCGGCCGGAAGAGCTCAAGCGCGCCTTCGGCCCGGGCAACGTGCTGCGCGTCGAAGTGGAGAGCGAACACGTCACCGAGGTCTTCACCGGCTTCGGCGAGCGCGGCAAGCGCGCGGAGGTCGTGGCCGAGGAGGTCGCCGCGAAGACGAAGCGCTACCTGGACGCGGGCGTGCCCGTGGGCGAGCACCTGTGTGATCAGCTCCTGCTGCTCTGTGCCCTGGCGAAGGGGGGCCAGTTCCGCACGCTGGCGCTGGACAGCCACGCGCTCACGCAGCGGGAGACGATGGCGCACTTCCTCGACGTGAAGGTGGACGTGCGGGAGCTGGAGCGCGACGTGCACGAGGTGACGGTGCGCGCTTGACGTAAGGGGGGCCCTTGTCCGGCCGGACGCCCTGCGGTCGGACGAGGCCCCCGTTCAGCGGGGCTCAACCCATGGCGTTACCTCGCAGCCTTCCTACGTTGTGACCTGTAGGGGAGGCTCGAGCGTGGCCGAAGTCCCTGAAGTCGAGATCATCGTCCGCGACCTGAAGCAGGCTGTCGTGGGCCGGCGCTTCGTGGGCGCCGAAGTGCTGGTGCCCGCGGCGGTGCGCTTCACCTCGCCGCCGGACTTCATCCAGAGCCTCACGGGCCGCAAGGTGCTCGCGGCCGAGCGGCGCGCGAAGTTCATGCTGCTCACGCTCGATGACGGGCAGACGCTCGCGCTGCACTTCATGCTCTGGGGCGAGCTGCAGCTCAAGCCCGTGGGCAGCGAACGGCCTCCCGAGACGCTCGTCGTCCTCACGCTGGAGGGCAACGAGGAGCTCCAGCTCACCGACACGCTGGGCTACGCGCGCGTGGCGCTGGGGCCCACTGCGCTGTTGGCCTCGCAGCTCAAGCTGGAGGAACTGGGGCCGGAGGCGCTGGATGCGGCCTTCACGCCGGAGGTGCTGGCGAAGCTGCTTCGCCGCCGGCTCAGCGCGCTCAAGACGGTGCTCCTCAACCAGCGCGTGCTCGCGGGGCTGGGCAACCGCGACGCGGACGAGAGCATGTGGGTCGCGGGCATCGACCCCCGGCGCCTGGCGTCCTCCCTGTCCCCCTCCGAAATCATCCGGCTGCATCAGGGCATCCGCGACGTGCTGGAAGAGGGCCTGCGCTTACGCGGCACGCAGCGCGACCTGTTCGGCGTGCAGGGGCAGGCGAAGCACCGGCGCAACGTCTTCGGCAAGACGGGCGCGCCCTGTCCCCGCTGCGCCACGCCCGTGTCGCATCTGCGCATCGGCGGCCGCAACACGCACTGGTGTTCGCACTGCCAGCCCGCGGACGGCGCCGCGACGGAGGCTCCAGCGCAGACGTCCCTGCTCTGAGCTGTTATGAACGGGAGCGTGTCCGACGTTCCCGCCCCCTCGCCCCTGTCCCTCGATGACGCGCTCGCGCGCGCGAGCGAGGAGCTTCAGTTCCCCAGCTACTACCAGTCCAGCGTGCGCCCGCTCCTGCGTGACCCGGAAGGGCGCTGGCCCCACTGCTGCGGCGGAGGCTGCGAGCCCTGCGCCCAGACGCTCATCCGCGTCGCGATGCGCGCGCTGGAGCTGATGGGCACGCCGCGCCAGAGCCCGCCGCCGGATTTCTAGGGTGACTTCTAGAACAGCCGCGTCCCCAGGCCCACGCGCCCGGTGAGCCCCAGCCGCGTGTGGCCCGCGCCCGCGCGCTCCTGGAACGTCTCCACGCCCACCTGTCCCGCCGCGAGCAGCGACACGTTGCCGCCCAGGTAGACCTCCACGCCCAGGCCTCCCAGCGCCTGGAAGCGGCGCTGCTTGTCGCCCGTGAGCCCCAGGTCGATGGGCACGTCCACCAGGCCCAGCAAGGCCACGGTGTCCGCCACGCGGAAGCCCGCCACCATCCCCGGCAGGATGCGCACCAGCACGCCGGAGAAGTTGTCGTCGTCCATGTACGTGGAGCCGGAGTTGAGCACGAGGCCCAGGCCCAGCGTTGGCGCCAGGCTGAACGCCCCGCGCCGCACCACCTCCTTGCGGCCCACCAGCTCCAGCGACGCGCCCAGCTTGAACCAGTCGAAGCGCGCCCGCGCCTCCACCTCCAGCGCGCCCAGGCCCTGCC
>NZ_RAWL01000004.1:0-61507 GCF_003668885.1 Corallococcus sp. AB049A
GACTTGCCGGGCCGGTGGGGAGTCAGGCGGGCGGGGTGAGGTTCAGCGCGTACCAGCGGTCGCAGCCGAAGTGGCCGGTGCGGCCCATGGGGGCGCACAGCGGTTCGAAGCCGACCTTGCGGTAGAGCTTCTGGGCCTGATCCATGCCGGCCAGCGTCTCCAGGTAGCACTGCCGGAAGCCGGCGCTTCGCGCGAACTCCAGACAGTGTCTCAACAGGCGCTCGCCCATGCCGTGGCCCCGGGCGGTGGGGAGGAAGTACATCTTCCGCAGCTCGCAGACGTCCGGCGCTCCTCCGTCCAGCGGCGCGATGCCCGCGCCCCCCACCACCTGGCCGCCATGCTCCACCACGAAATACACGTGCCTCGGACGGCTGTAGGCCGCGCTCATCGCGTTGACCTCCGGGTCGTGGATCGCGAACCCCGGACCGTCCGCTCCGAACTCCGGCATCACCGCGCGGATGACCGCCGCCATCGCCGCGTCGTCCCGGGCCTCGATGGGCCTCAACGTCAGTTCCGTGCTCATGGCGCGCACGGTCCCATGACTCTCGTCCGCCGGCCAGCGGCGCCGGGTGTGCACCTGTGCAGCGCCCTGCACAACCGCCACGCGCCCGACGCACCCCGGTGGGTTTCAATCCCTGGCCGTTCCAGGGCATTCTCCGTGGCACGGTCGTTGTAGAGGGGGAAGTTCCATGTACTGTCCTGACTGCCGGCAAGAACGCCTGGGAAGCGCATCCCAGTGCGTTGTCTGTGGCAATCGTCTCGCCGCCCGCGAGCGCTCCGCCATCGAGGCCGAGCTCTCGCACGTCCACTTCCTCCTGGACGAGGTGCGCCGCTGGGACGTCCACGACGTGCCGCCCCACGTCGCCCGCCTCCTCTCCGAACGCTACGAGCGGCAGGCCCGCATCCTCCTCTCCGTCCTCACGGAGTCGCCCATCGGCGCTCAGGCTCCCGAGCCCGTCGCGGCCCCTGTCGAGGCTCCCGTCGCACAGAGCGTGAGCGCCGACGTTGAAGTGGCTGCTGTCGCGGAGGTCTCCGCTGCTGTCACCGACGCTGCCGTCACTCCGCCTGACACCACCGAATCCGCCGTCCGCTTCACCACGCTCGACCTGGCCGCGGCCCTGGGCATCTCTCCTCCGAACCCCGGTGCCCACGCGGCTCGCGCCCCCGCTGAGTCCCGCGCTCGCGCGGTGAACGCCGCGGCCCGCCGGCTGCCCCCGAATCCGGCCGAGCCGTTCATGGAGCCTCCCGCTCCCAACGGCCGCACCGCCCGGCTCGTGGAGAAGACCTCGACGTGGAGAAGCGTGTGGCGGCCGTTCCTCTACGAGAGCATCGCGTGGTTCATCGGCGCGTTCCTCATCCTCTCCGGCACGCTCTACTTCGTCTTCGAGTCGTGGGACGGGATGACGTCCGTCACCCGCTCGCTCACCGTCTTCCTCATGACCGTGGGCTACTCGGTCGGCTTCTCCGTGTGGGGCGGCTACCTCGCCCGCCGCGAGTCGCTGCGCAAGCCGGGCCACATCCTGGGCCTCATCGGATCCGCCGTGGCCCCGCTGGGTGGCGTCGCGCTGGGGCCCCTGGGCTTTGGTGAAGCGCTCCACCTGGACGGTGTGAGCCCCCTGTTGCTCGTGCCGCTGCTCTTCGTCTGGTCCGGCGCCGCCGCGTGGCTCGCCCGCAAGCCCATCGAGTCCTTCGACGCACCCTCCCGGCCGTTCATCCAGCTGGGCCTCGTGGGCGCCACGCTCATCATGGGCCTGGCCTCCCTGGCCGCGCGCATGGGCGCCCCGGCGGTGTGGCTCAACGCCCTGCCGTGCATCCTCTTCTTCCTGCTGTCGAGCAAGGCCACCGCCACGCCCCGGAAGGGCGGTGCGCTCGCCTTCGCCATCGCCGCGCCCCTGTTCCTCACGGCGATGTTCGCCATCCGGTTGCACCTGGCCCTGGGCGCCGCCGGCACCGCCGTTCCTCCTGGCACCTACGCGCCCTTCGCGGCGTTCCTGCTCGCCACCTGCCTGCGCTTCCGCACGCTCGATGAGAAGCGCGCCGCGGATCCGCTCGCGGTCCTCACCATCGCGCTCCAGGTGGCCTGCCTCGCGGGCGCCATCGTCGGCACCAAGCCCGCCTTCTTCTTCACCGCCGCCATCTTCACCGGCACGCTCGTGTCGCTGTCTCGCGGCCCGCTGAACCGCCTGCCGTGGCTCTACCCGGCGTACGCGGGCGCGTACTTCAGCTACGCGACCAGCGCGCAGCTGATTCCCCACGCGCTCACCCTGCTGCTCAATGCCATCAAGACGCGCATGGGCTACCCACCCTCGGCGCCGCTGCCCTTCCAGTACGGCGCGCTGACGGCCCTCCCGTTCGTGCTCGCGGGCCTGGTGCTCGCGTACTTCTCCCAGCGGCGCGGCGAGCGCACCGGTGACGCCCGCTCCCTGGGCATCGCGGATGTGCTGCTGCGCGCCACCACCTGGGCCGCGCCCGCGTTCGCGCTCTTCTCCCACCTGGGGCCTGACTCGCGGCCCTCCTTCCCCGCCACGCTCGCCCTGGCCGTGATGTCCCTGGGCGCGGGCCTGCTGTTCAAGCGCTTCCCGCTGTCCGCCGTGGGCTCGGTGCTCTTTGGCCTGCTGCCCTTCAGCGCCTTCCGCGTCTATGGCGCGGGCCCCGCGGCCGTCGTGTCCGGCGCCCTCGCCCTGGGCCTCGCGGTCCTCGTGTGGCGGCTCACGGACGAGCGCACGCGGCGCTTCATCTCCGCCGTGGTGGGCGTCATCGCGACGTGCGGGTTCGCCATCGCGCTCGGCACGACGCCTGTCACCGCACCCGTCGTGGGCATGACGCTGGGGGCCGCGGGCGTGCTGGTGGCCGCGTTCCAGTTGCGCGACGAGCGCTTCCTGGCCTACGGCGCCTTCCTCGCGGGCGCCATCCTGCCGAAGCTGGCCTCGGCGCATTCCTCGCAGGCGCTGGTCGCGGCGATGGTGGGCGGCTCGCTGGTGCTGGCGCTCCTGGGCGAGCGCGGTGGCCTGCTCAAGCGCTTCGGCGTGCCGGGCCTGCTGTACGCGGGGCTCGCGGTGCCGTGGGGCCTGATTGACATGACGTTCATGGGCCCCGTGTTCCTCACCGCCGCCGCGACGGTGGCGGTGGCCTCCCGCACCTTCCCGGGCGTGCGGCCGGTCGCGGTCGTGTTCGTGGGCCTCTCGCTGCTGCCGGACGTGCCCCACGTCTTCACGTCGTGGGGGCTGTCGCCGGGGCTGTCGCTGGTGCTGCTCGTCGCTGGTTCTCTGCTGGGCTCCGTCGTCGCCGCGCGCAAGGGCAGGAGCGCGAGCACCACCACGGCGGGAATCCTCGCGCTCATCCTGCCGCTGGTGCCGGTGGCGCTGGCTCCCCGGAGCGAGCAGTCCGTGTTCCTGCTGGGCGCGGCGCTGGCGGCGCTCCTCACCGCCCGCGCGCTGCCCGTGACACTGGGCATGCTGCTGGCCACCCTCGAGGCGCTGGGGGCACTGCACGCGTCCGGCCCGCTGCCCCTGCTGGGGCTCGCCGCGTTCCTCAGCGTCCTGGCCCTGCTGGACGAAGTGCCCGCAGTGCGGCGCGTCGCCGCGGGCGGCGAATCCTTCGTCAGCGTCTCCACGCTGGGCGCGATGGCGGCGCTGGGGTTCGCCTCCTTCGCGTGGCACGAGCACGCGCTGTCCACCAGCGCCATTCCGCTCGCGCTCATCGGGCCCGTGCTGCTGCCGCTGTTGTGGACGCGCGCGCTGCGCCAGCCCTTCGTCGCGGCGCTGATGGTGCCCTACAGCGCGTTGACGCTGGCGGCCTGGAACCTGCCCGCATGGACCGCGCTGCTGCCGCTGCTGCCGCTGCTCGTGGTGCGCGCCGTGGAGCACGTGCCCGCCGTGGCCTCGCTGCTCCTGCGCTCGCAGGACGAAGGCCCGCGCCATGAGCTGTCCAAGTGGATGCAGGTGGCGGTCGCGTGCCTGGGCGGATTGGTGCTGCTGGTGCCGGAGTACCCGCTCAGTCAGCGCACGGCCCTCTTCTGCGCCATCGCGCTGGTGCTCATGACGGGCCCGCTGCCCTCCGTGCGCGTCATCGCCGCGTCGCTGCTGCTGCTGTTCATCCCGGAATCGCGGCCCTGGGCCACCGGCCTGCTGCTGGCCCTGGCGCTGGCGGAGCACCACGCGCCCCAGGCACTGGCGTCCTTCTTCCGCGGCCCGCGTGACACGGCGCTGCGCGCCTCCGCCACGGGCTCGGCGCTGACCCTGGCGGCGCTGTCCACGCTGCTGTCGCCGACGCCGGGCGCGCTGACCGTGCTGGGCGCGGTGGTCCTGATGTCCGCGTTCCTGCTGTCGCAGCGCTGGCTGCTCACGGCGGCGGTGGCGGCGTTCGCGCTGGCGCCGCTGGGCCAGACGGCGGACCTGCCGGTGGGCACGTGGCGTCCGGAGGCCGGCGTGCTCGTCGCGGCCGTGGGCCTGGCCGCCGCGCTGCTGTCCGCGCTGTGCCAGTCCGGCGCCGTGCAGCGCAGGCTGACGGACGTCACCGCGCGCCTGACGCCCGGCATCGAGGGCACCTGGAGCGAGCCCCTGTGGGCCGGCGGCGCGGGCACCGTGGCGCTGCTCGTGGGCGTGCGGCTCCTGGACGCGGGCCCGGGTGCGCTGCCCCTGTCCGTGGCGCTCATCGCGGGCATCGCGTCGCTGACGCTGATGGTGACGCGCGAGCGCTGGATGGCGAATGCCGCCACGGCGCTGCTCGGCGCGGTGCTTGTCGCCGCCGTTCCTCCGCTGTGGGCTCCGGCGGTGCTGGCGGCCACGGGCCTGCTGCTGGCCGTCGTGGGCTTCGCGCTGGAGACGCGCGGCGTGGAGGTGGGCGCGGCGCTGCACCACAGTGGCGCGCTGCTGGCGCTGCTGTCGCTGGCGGGCCTGCGCTCGCTGAAGCACCCGGGCATGCCGCTGTGCGTGTTCTTCGCGTGGGTGACGGCGTGGGTGGTGGTGCTGCGCCGCCGCGACCGCGAGTGGATGGGGTGGCTGGCGTCGCTCTTCGCCGTGCACGCCTTCATCCTCCACTACGGCGCGACGCACTCCACCGGCCGGGGCGCGGAGTTCATCGTCCCGTACTTCGGCGCGGCGACGGCGCTGCTGGCCACGCTGGTGCTGTCCGTGGCGGGCAAGGCCGTGCGCGGGCGCATGGGGCGCGCGTTCTCCATCGTCGCGCTCACGGAGGTGCTGTTCGCGGTGCTGGCGGTGCGCCTGCCCGGCGGCGCGGCGCGCGAGGCGTGGGTGGCGTGCGGCGGGCTCGTGTTCCTGCTGTTCGCCCTGGTGCGCCACGCGGCGCGCGAGAAGGACGAAGGCGCAGCGTGGCTCGCGCAGGCGGTGGTGGCGGCGGGCTACTTCAGCGTGCGCTTCATCGGCCTGAACGCGAGCCCCGACGCCGCGGACAGCCTCGCGTCCATCTTCGGTGGCGCGGTCTTCATCGGCCTGTACCTCTTCGTGCGGCGCGAGGGCTCGGGCCTGGAGGTCTTCCGCCGTCCCGCCGTGGCGGGCGCGTGGCTCTTCCCGCTGGCGGGCCTGTTGACGGTGCCGTGGAGCCAGCCCTCCGTGGCCATCGCGCTGCTCGTGGGCTACGCGGCGCACTTCGCGGCGCTGGGGGCGTTCACGAAGCAGCGGGGCGCGGCGTCCACGATGTCCGTCGCCGCGTTCAACACGGCGCTGTACCTCGTATGGCTGAGCACCGGCTCCGGCGAGCCGCAGTTCTACGTCATCCCCGCGGGCCTCTCCCTGCTCCTGCTCCTGCGCGTCTTCCGCAAGAGCCTGTCCCGGGACGCCTACGCGCAGCTGCGCGCCCTGGCGGTGACGGGCATCTACGTGGCCGGTGCGTGGAAGCCGCTGCTCTTCAACGACGGCGGGGCCATGCTCCTGTGCGTGTTCCTCTGCCTGGTGGGCGTGGGGGCGGGCATCGCGCTGCGGATCCGCTCCTACGTGTACCTGGGCTCGGCGTTCCTGGTGACGGCGGTGGCCGCCAACCTGGTGCGCTTCGGCATGCGCGACCACCGCATCGGCGCGCTCTTCCTGTCGCTCCTGGGCCTGGGGGTGGTGGGATTCATGGTGGTGCTCAGCGCCCACCGCGCCGCCCTGCTCCAGAAGTACTCCCGGGTGCGCGACCTGCTCGCGACCTGGGAGGGATGATCGCTGTTTGACGTAAAACGAATCCGGGGTTGAATGCGCACGCGTTCACCCCCGGAGGACTTGTTGCTGCTGCGCCGTTCGTCGCTCGTCACCCTGATGTCGCTGGGCTGTCTGGTGGGGTGTGCGCACGTCCCGGACGGCGCGCCCCGTATGGCGGTGGAACTCCCGAACGGGGCGCCTGTCACGCGGCCTGCCGTTGAAACAGCAAGCGTCGCGCAGGTGGGCGCGGCGGGCGCACTGGGCGTGAAGGCGGAAGCGCCTCCGCCGCTGGCCTTCGTGACGCCGGAGGGCAGCGAAGGGCTGGCGGCGCTGCTGGAGGCGGATCCGCGACCGATGTCGGAGGAGGCGGGCGTCATCGCGGCGGCGCTGGAGGCCGCGGCGCTGCTCACCGGGTCCTCGCAGGGGCCGGGCGGGTTCTGGGACGAGCTGCTGCCTCCGCCGTCGAAGCAGGCGCGCGGCATCGTGGCGCGCGCGGCGCAGCTGGTGGGCGCGCGGCGGTTGGACCGCTCGGTGCCCAATGACTGTTCGGGGCTGGTGCGGCTGGCGTACCTGCAGGCCGGCATCGACCTGGTGGCGCACGGCTTCCTCGCGGGCGAGAACGCGGTGACGGGCATCTTCCGTCGCGCGCAGGCGGCGGGCGCGGTGCACCGGCTGAACCCGCGTCCGGGCGACCTGGCGTTCTTCAAGGAGACGTACGACCGCAACCGCGACGGCAAGCGCAACGACGGCATGACGCACATCGCGGTGGTGGAGGCGGTGGCGCCGGACGGCACCGTGACGTTCATCCACCGGGGCGGCAAGGGCGTGGCGCGCAGCCGCATGAACCTGGCCTTCCCCACGGTGCACCGGCTGAACTCCGGTGCGCTGCTCAACGATTTCATCCGACCGGCGAGCAAGGGGATGCGCGCGTACCTCGCGGGCGAGCTGTTCGTCGCGTTCGCTTCACCTGGAGGTTTGTAGTCTCACGGCAGTCCGTCGCAATGGCTCGCACCGCGAGCGCGTTTGAATCCCTGCGCGGGTGTGGCGTCATCTCTCGCATGAGATTGCCCCTGCTCCTGGGAAGCCTGTTGCTGTCGTCCGGCTGCATCGTCGCGGAGACGCGTCCCTCGCATCCGCACCGGCCGCCCCCGAGGCCGCCGCCCTCGCGTCCCGTGGCGATGGGGTACGACGAAGCGGTGCGGCGCGGCTTCGACCAGTGCCGCGCGCGCGGCTACCGCTGCGACTTGCAGGAGGCGAAGCTCACCGGCAACGACGTGTGGAAGGTGAAGTTCCGCGTGGACGGCCGGGGTGAGAAGGGCCACCTGCACCTGGACTACGACGCCTACTCGCGCAACCTCATCAAGGTGCACGACAAGGTGAAGGACAAGGGCGGCCGGGGCTGGGACGACGACGACTGGGACGGCCCGGGGCGTGGCAAGAAGAAGGGCCACGCGCGCCGGGACGACTGAGGCGCTAGGAGCCTGTCGCGGTAATCACTGGGTGCCTGCCCGGAAGGAGGCCCCCATGGTCAATGCCCGGCATGAGCAAGAAGTTCCGCCCCTGGAATGTGCAGCAGGACTACCTGCTGCCGCCGTCGCTGCTGGACTGGCTGCCGGAGCACCACCTCGCGCGCTTCGTGCAGGAGGTGGTGGAGGAGTTGGACTTGGGAGCCATCTACGAGGCGTACGAAAAGGAGCTGTGAGGCGACCCGCCGTACGGGCCGAAGATGATGGTGGCGCTGCTCTTGTCCGCGTACTGCACGGGGGGGACGTCGTCTCGGAAGATTGAGAGGAAGACGCAGGAGGACGCCCTGTACGGCAAGGGCAAGCGAGGCGACGAACTGCCCGCCGAGTTGCGGCGCGCGCAGACGCGGCTGCAGCGCATGTGAGAGGCCCGGCAGGCGCTGGAGGCAGAAGCCAAGGCCGCCCGGCAGGAGTGGGCGCTCCTCTGCGCTACCCACAACCTCCTCAAGCTCTTCCGCATGACGGCGGCGTAGCGGTCCGCCGCACCCAGCGGCGGACCGGCGTCTCTCGTCCGGTCTCGCCCCCAACCCCATTACCGCTACACACTCCTGGCGCGGCCGCCGACACCTGCCTCATGGCCTCCCGGCGCTCGGCGCGAGCGGGAGCCACTCTGCCCCAGGTCGCCGGCCCCCTGTCAGCCGCTCCCCACCCGAGCCCGCGTCCCGAGGACACGCACCCGCGTTCGGGGGGGACGCGGGCGCGCTCCCGCCTCGTGGCAAGTGCCTGGAGGCACGTCTCCCTCCAGCGGGCACAGCGCGTGCAAACCGCTGGCGCACCCGTCCTTCCCCGAGGAGCCCTCCATGAACGTGCTTGTCCCTCACTCCCAGGCGCCGCAGCACTCCGAGTTCGAGCCGGCCTTCTGCCAGGCCACGCATCGGATGACGAACCTCAACACCATCAAGGTCTCGTCCACCGAGCAGCACACGCAGGAGCGCCAGCAGCTCCTCCTGCGGCTCTCCGAGGCGTTCGAGCACCTCAAGCGCACCCTCCAGGCCGAGGACCTTCCCGCCTACTTCCGCACCCCCGCGGAGCGCGAGCAGTACCTGGCCTACCTGCGCAACCTGCGCGTGAGCTCCACGGTCGTCGAGGGCTTCTACTTCATCAACAACATCGAGGGCACCATCCAGCTGGGCTCCCACGTGCTGGAACTCGTGCGCAAGCAGTTCAGCGACGAGCAGGTGACGCTCTTCATCCAACTGCTCATCCTCCACGAGTGCGTCCACATCAAGCAGGGCCTGCTGAGCTCCAACTGGCGCGGCATCACCAACGCCTCCGTGGTGCTGGAGGACATGGACTACATCTGTGACTCTGTCTCCATCGCGACGGCCATCGCCTGGGACTCGCGCCTCAACGGCTTCAGCCGCGACATCGCGAAGAAGTGGAGTGACTTCCAGGTGCTTCAGCTGGGCATGTTCGCGCGCGTCTTCGACACGGGTGACGTCATGACGACCCTGGACGAGGGCTTCCTGCGGCGCCTGCTCATCTGGAACTTCCAGCACGTCCGCATTGGCTCGGCCCGCTCGGTGAAGGACGTCTTCGACCTCCTGGAGAAGAAGGTGTCCGTCGAAATCCAGGGGCTCGAGGGGGAACTGGATCAGGGCTTCTTCAAGGTCGTCCGGCGGGCCGTCCCGGACGCCGAGTGCTTCGTCTCCCACGGGGGAGACCTCTTCCGCTCCGTGTCCCGCAAGGATGTCTTCAACGTCCCGCGCATCGTCGAAGCGGTGATGCGCTACGACTGGGCCACTGTTCGCCGGGAGATGCTCTTCTTCGTGGAGCTCTACGGCCAGGCCTTCCTGATTCCACCCGCGTAGCGCCCCCTGCCGCCGCCGCGTCCCAACCGCCCTTCCCCGGGAGTGCACCCATGCGCCATCACGCGCTCATCGTCAGTCCAGACACCCGAGCCGACCTGCGGACCACCACGCCTGGAGCCGCCCTCCAGAGAATCATCGACCGCCTCCAGGAGCGCGGCTTCGAGGTGACGAGCTCCGCCACCCTGAAGGATGGCCGGGCCGGACTGGAGGCCTCCCAGGACTTCTCCGTCGTGGTGCTCGACTGGGAGCTCATCCGCGACGAGGCCCAGCGCATCGAGGCGCTGTTCCAGCGCCGCCGGAGCCTGGGCGCGCACTCGGCCCGGGCCCCGGAGGGCCTGCTCAAGGCGGGTCCGAGGGGGGAGTCCATGGATGCGCACGCCGTGGACGACGAGCTACTCCCCTATCTGAAGTTCCTCCCGGGCGCCCCGCCCGAGCCCACCGCGCCGATGGCGCTGCGTGCCCTGCGCTCGGAGGGCGGGGCGCTCGAGCACGGCCGCCCACTCCCGGAGACGTTCCGCGAGGGCTTCGTGTCCGTCGAGCTCCAGCGCATCCGGGCGCGCAACAAGGAACTGCCCCTCTTCATCTGGACGGCGCGCATCGACCTGGGAGAGCTGCCCCTCAACCTCCTGAAGGAGATTGAGGGCTACATCTGGAAGACGGAGGACTCCCCCACCTTCATCGCCGGGCGGCTGGAGGCGGCGAGCCGCACCTTCCACGAGCGCATCACCCCCTCCTTCTTTGGGGCGCTCACGAAGTACGTGACGGAGAGCAACTACTCCTGGCACACGCCCGGCCACATGGGAGGCATCGGCTTTCTCAAGTCCGCCGTGGGCCATGGCTTCCACGCCTTCTTCGGCGAGAACATGCTCCGCGCGGACCTGTCGGTGTCCGTCCCGCAGCTCGGCTCGCTGTTGGACCACAGCGCGGTGGTGGGGACGGCGGAGGCAGAGGCGGCGCAGACGTTTGGCGCCGAGCGCACCTACTTCGTCACCAACGGCACCTCCACATCCAACCAGATTGTCTTCCACGGCACCGTCAACCGGGGAGACGTGGTCCTCATCGACCGCAACTGCCACAAGACGTCCATGCAGGCCATCGTGGCCATCGGCTGCATCCCCATCTACCTCAACGCCACGACGAACGAGCTGGGCATCATCGGCCCGGTGCCCGCCTCCGAGTTCAGCCGGGAGAGCATCCGGCGGAAGATTGAGGACTGCCCCCTCATCCCCGCCGAGCGCAAGGAGCACGCCGCGCGCAACCTCCGGCTGGCCGTGCTCACCAACAGCACCTACGACGGCCTGTGCTACGACGCCGTCAAGGTCGAGCAACTGCTGGCGGACCTGGGCGTGCGCAACATCATGTTCGATGAGGCGTGGTCCTGCTACACGCGCTTCCACCCCTTCTACGCGCGGCGCCACGGCATGCTCGCCCCGGAGCAGGCCCCGAGTGACACGCGGCCGGATGCCCCCCGCGTCTTCGCCACGCAGTCGACGCACAAGGTGCTCACGGCCCTCTCCCAGGCCTCCATGATTCACGTGCGCAACGTGCGCGACGAGGAGGGCTTCCACGAGCGCTTCAACGAGGCGTTCATGATGCACACCTCCACCTCGCCCCAGTACACCATCCTGGCCTCGCTGGACGTGGCGTCACGGACGATGGCGCTGTCGGGCAGGAGCCTCGTGGAGGAGGCGCTCGTGGAGGCGCTCACCTTCCGGGACAACATGGAGAGCATCTCCGCGCGGCTGGCGGCCCAGGGCGACTGGTGGTTCCAGGTGTGGCAGCCGCCGGGGCAGGCGCAGCGCACGCTGAGGCAGCTCAGGGCCCAAGAAGACGCGAAGCTCAGCGAGGGCTGGTGCCTACACGCAGGGGAGAGCTGGCACGGGTTCCAGCCTGTCTCGCCCGCCGGGGAGGGCGCCACGCTGCTGGACCCGACCAAGGCGACCCTCTACACGAAGGACATCCCCGCCTCCGTGGTGGCCAACTACCTGCTGCGCGAGGGCATCGTCGTGGAGAAGACCGGAGCCACCTCGTTCCTCGTGCTGTTTACCCTGGGCATCACCCGGGGCAAGCTCGGCACGCTCGTCTCGGCGCTGTTCGACTTCAAGCAGGCCTATGACGAGAACCGACCGGTGGCGGAGGTGCTGCCGGACGCCGCGAAGACGCCCGCGGCGAGAGGCGGCCGGGTGGGCCTCAAGGACTTCTGCCGCGCTTTGAAGGAGATGCTGCCGCATGCCCTGCCGCCCGAGCAGCTCCCGTCCCAAGTCATGCTCCCCTCGACGGCGTACGAGCACATCGTCTCCAACACGCTGGAGCGGGTGCCGGTCAGCGAGGCGGCGGGGCGGGTGGCGGCGAAGATTCTCGTCCCCTACCCTCCGGCGATTCCCCTGGTGATGCCGGGAGAGCGCATCTCCCAGGAGGTCGCGGGGCTCCTGCGGGACTGTGAGCGCATCGCCAACGAGTTCCCGGGCTTCGGCATCGACCTGCATGGCATCGAGCCGCAGGTCGAGGCGAATGGGCGCACGCGCTACTTCATCCGCTGCGTGAGGACGTAGGCCGGCCCCCGCTCACCAGCGCATGTCCTGGCTCTCCTCGGTGACGACGGACCGTGCGGAGAGCCTGTACGTCCGCCCATAAGCGTTCAGGGGGATGCGCGGCTGAAGAAGGCGCAGGCCAGCAGCCGGCGGGAGGCCTGTCGCTCGCAGAGGCGGCGTGGGATATCGGACACTACATGCCGTGGCCGAGGTCGACCCCAAAGATGCGCGCATCGCGGAGTTCGAGCGTCAAGTCGAGGAACTGACTCGACTGGTGCACGAGTCGCGGGAGCAGTTACGGCGCAACTCGGGCAAGTCGAACCGGCCACCGTCGAGCGACACGCCGGGGCAGAAGGCAGAGCGGCGCAGGCGCGCGGCAAGCAGGGCCACGGCGTGGTCCATGCCTGCAGCGGTGCCGACGTCCAGGGCCTTGGCCACCGGCAGCCGGAGGACGTCCCCTGCGAGGGTGTCCGTCACCGCCCGCGCTTCGTGGATGAGGAGGAGGCTGTCAGCGGGAACTGTGCACATGGGCCACCTCCTGCGTCACCGACTCCACGGAACCGCGGCGCCTGGAGCGCACCTTGTTCGCCGTCTGAAGAGGCTCAAGCGCCAGTGGCCTCGTGCGGTGCAGTTCGTCATGGACAGCACTGTGCTGCGTTGGTTTCCACCGCTGCGCGCAGCTTCTGGCGACCTACTTAGCCCTTCGAGGTCTGCTTCAGCAGGGCCTCGGTGTGGTCGAGCAGCTCCAGCCCACCGGGCTGCTCGTGACCGGGGATGATGATGCGAGCGTTGGGGAAGTGCTCGCGCTCGCGCTGGAGGCTTGAGGGCCACGCGGCGACATCCGCGTCCTCCAGGTTGCCCAGGGTCTTCGCGCGGGCGTCCTTGATGAAGCAGCCTCCATAGAGGATGCCCGACGCCGGGTGCATGACGACGAGGTTGTCGGGCGAGTGCCCCGCGCCGGGGAAGAACACCGACAGTGGCCCGAAGTCCTGCGCATCCGCCAGCCGCTGGGAGGGCACGGGGTTGCCCTGCTTGCCCGCACGCAGCGCGGTGTCCTCGCGAGCGTGAACGGGGATGCCCTGCGCGTCGAGCGTGGGGATGCCGCCGGTCCGGTCCAGGTGGAAGTGCGTCACCACCGCTGCGCGCACGGGGTGGTGGAGTGTGTCGCGGGCCCAGGTGAGCAAGGCCTTGGAGTGCTCCGGAGTCCACCCGGTGTCGACGAGGATGGACGCGTCACCGTCCTCCACGAGGAGCCCGTTCGCGGTCACGCCCGCCCAGTCTCCGCCCGCTTCCGTGACATGCATCCACACGCCAGGCGCCAGGCGCCGCACCCGCACGTCCTTCGCGAGCACGAACTCCTCCTGGGATGGCGGAGGAGGCACGGAGGGAGCGGAGGCACAGGCCGTGAGGAGAAGCAGGAGGGCGGAGGTTCTGAGGGAAGTCATGGGGAGGGCGAGTGCAAGATGGATGCACGGCGGATCCGCGGCCCTCGTGACACACGCGCGTCCATGGAGCCACGTTACGGCGCGGTCTTCTTCTTCAGCTCTTCCAGGGCCCGGTTGAACGCCTGCGGGTTGCAGCCCTTGCCGCCGGGAGGATTCTCCGCCGCGCGCGTGAGGGCGGGCAGGGCGGCGGCGTCACCCAGGCTCGCCAGCCGCTGGGCTGCCTTCGTGCGCACGCCGCAGTCGCTGGACTCCAACGACCGGGAGTAGAGCCCCACCAGGTCCAGGCCCGCGGTGTCCTTCGCGTCCAGATAGCGCAGCGCGCCCCACTGCTTCACCGAGGGTGCTTCCCGGGCCAGCGACTCCAGACGGGAGCGCACCGTCGCGGGGGGCAGCGCCTCCAGGGCCCGGCGCGCGGAGAGGTCCTTCTCGTTGTTCCCGAAGTCCTCGGCCAGCCCGTCCATGAGCCGGGGCTCCGGTGCCTTCCGGCCCTCCTCGTCGAGGCCCAGGATGAGGCCGTGCTCCTCGTTGTGCCGGTTCAGCGCGTGCTTCACCACCGCGCGAAGCCGCGTCGCTTCCGCGTCGTTCGGCGCGTCGGGCGCCTCCAACCGCTGGAGCGCCTCCTTGGGCTTGTCGTCATCCAGCAGCCCGCGCGCCTGCACCAGCGGATCATTCGCGTGCACCATCCAGGCGCCACCCGCCAGCACCAGCGCCGCCAGAGCTCCCGCGGCGCCCGCCGCCACGCGCGGACGCTGCCGCAGGAACGCGATGCCCTGACTCGCCTTCGTGCGCAGGGTGTCCAGCGGTGACGGCTTCGTCCCGGAGTCGGGGATGCCCAGCGCCGCGCCGAAGGGTGAGCCCTCCGTCGCGCGCGTCACCCGGTACAGCTGCACCTTCTCGTCGCGGCCGGGCAGGGGGATGGCGCCGCAGGGCTCGGCGGTGGCCTCGGCGCGGTTGCGCACCATGTTCACGGCTTCGGTGAAGGTCACCTCGTCCGCGGCGGCCACGTGCTCCACCGCCTTCACGACCTCCATCGGCTCGCCGAGCACCGAGTCGTTCGTCACCAGCACCTCGCCCGCGTGCAGGCACACGCGGACGTGGAGCTGCTGCTCCTCCGGCACCGTCTGGTTGTAGCGCCACAGCGCCTGCTGCATCGCCATGCCGCAGCGGATGGAGGCGGAAGGGGCGCGGAAGATGGCCAGCAGCGCATCGCCGCGCTTCTGCACCAGCTTCCCGTCGTACTCGCGCACCAGCGGCGTCAGCAGCCGGTCGTGCGTGTCCAGCATCCGCGCGTTCTCCTCGTGCGTCTGCCGGCTCATCCGGTCGGTGAAGCCCTGGATGTCGGTGAGCATCACCGTCACGTTCTGCGCCTTCGCCACCCCCGCGCCGCCCGTCACCGCCGGGCCACCCGTCAGCCGGACCGTGCCGAACGCCGCCGTGCCCGTGCGCGGCTGCGCCTGCACCGGAGGCGCCGTCACGGAAGGGACCACCGGCGCCGGCGCCACGCCGAACGCCGCCGTGCCCGAGCCCGGACCCGGGGGCGCGGGGTTCACGCCGAACGCCGCCGTGCCCGAACCCGCGGGCGCCGCCGGATCCACCCCGAAGGCCGCCGTGCCGCTGGCGGGCGTCGTGTTCGCATGGACGATGGGCGTGCCCTGGCTGGGCGTGAACGCCATCAGCGCCGCGTGCGCCAGACCCAGCGCGTCCGCCAGCTCGTTCGCCGTCTGGGGACGCTTCGCCGGGTCCTTGTCCAACAGCCGCATCACCAGCGACAGCAGCCCTACGTAGCGCGACAGCTGCGGCGCCGCGCGGTCCAGCGGCAGCGGCGCGTGCGAGGCGTGCTGCGACAGGAAGTGGCGCGGCGTGGGGCCGTCGAACGGCAGCCGTCCGGACAGCACGCGGTAGGCCAGCACTCCAAAGGAGTACAGGTCGCTGCGCGTGTCCACCTTCGCGCCCACGGCCTGCTCCGGGGACAGGTACTCCGGCGTGCCCAGCACCACGCCCACCTGGCTGAGCGCGCTGCCCGCCTCCGGCTCCACCAGCCGCGCGATGCCGAAGTCCAACAGCCGCGCCTGTTCCCCGCGCGCGGACGGGGAGATGAGGACGTTCTCCGGCTTCAGGTCGCGGTGGATGATGCCCTTGTCGTGGATGGCCGCCAGGCCCTCCGCCAGCTGCTGGAGCAGCGCCAGCGCCCGGGGCGCGAGCAGCGGGCCGCCCTGGAGCGCGTCATAGAGGCTCTGCCCCTCCACGAACTCCATGACCAGGCACGCGGCGTCGCCGGACTGGCCGAAGTCCACGATGCGCACCACCGCCGGGTGCTCTACCGCCGAGAGGAGGCGGGCCTCGCGCTTGAAGCGCTCGGCCATGCCGGCCTGGGCGTGCAGGTCGTGGTGGAGGACCTTGATGGCGACCTTGCGGCCCAGGGAGACCTGTTCGCCCAGGTACACCTCACCCATGCCCCCGGAGCCCAGGGGCTTGAGAACCCGGAAACGACCATCGAGGACCAGTGCGTCGGGGGCCAGCACGGCGCGGCATATTGCACGGCTTCCCCATTGGGCGCATGACGTTCCTCCAGGACGGAATCGCCTGGACAACGCCTGGGTGCGCCGTGCCCCTCCGCCTGCCTCCCAGCCAAGGGTTTGCCTAAAAATTCCAGGGCTTAGGGGGCATGGTAGCCTCCCCACCCTCCACCGATGGCCACCGACAGCGAGTCCCCCAAGCCCGTCGCGCCCGCATCCGGCGCCGCCCCCGAGCTGCGCCTGCTGGATCGGCGTGCGTTCGTGGGCTTTCCGGCCTTGGAGGTCCAGCCCGGGCTGCGCATCGCCGACTTCGCGCTCCAGATTCCGGACGTCAGCTTCCCGTTCAACGTCAGCGCGGGCGCCACGCGCTACCAGCGCAAGAAGCTGCTCTTCGGCTTCCTGGAGCTGACGGTCGACGCGGACCTCGTCACGCGCAAGGTGGCGGAGCTGGCCGGGCGGCTCGCGGGCGTGGAGGAGCTGCGGCTGCACTTCCGCCCCGGCTACCTGGAGGGCCAGGGCCGGCTGCCCGCGCCGGAGCGCACGCCCTTCACCTTCAAAATCGCCTTCGACGCGGATGGGGACCGGCTGGCCGTCTACGTCTACGACGTGCGGCTGTATGGCTTCTCCGCCACGCCGTCGGTGCAGCTGCCGGGCCTGTTGTCGGAGGCCGTGGGCGCGCTGGGCCTCTTGCCGGACGTGGAGGTGCGCGGCGCCACCGGCTTCTCCACCCGCGTGCTGCCCGCGCTGTGTGAGCTGGCCGCGCTGAGCCGTGGCTACAAGGTGCCCACGCTGGACACCGCGCGCCTGTCCGCGGCGGAGGTCTCCAGCACGGGCCTGCGCCTGCGCTTCGCCGCCGGAGGGCTGCCCCCGCCCGCCGCGCCGGACGAGGAGCTGATGCTGGCGCTGGAGGGTGCCCGGGCCTTCGCGGACGCGGAAGGTCTGGTCGCGCAGGGACGGCTCGCGGAGGCGCGGCAGGCGTACCTCCAGGCCGGAGACGCGCAGGACGCGCACCCGTTCGCGGCGGAGCGGCTCTTGGCGCTGCTGGTCGCGGATCCGCAGGCGCACGACCTGGCCCTGGACGTGGCGGCCACGCTGTCGCGCCGTCGTGACCGCAGTCCTGCCGCGCTGTGGGGCGAGGCCGTGGTGCGCGAGCGCCGGGGCGAGGGTGCCCGCGCGGCCGAGCGTTACCTGGCGCTGTGCGCGCTGGCTCGGCGCACGTCGGAAGAGGCCGCCGCGTTCTTCGCCGCCGAGGCCGCCGCGCGCTCCTCGCGAGACACCGCGCCCCAGGTGGCGGTGAAGGCGCTGCATGAGCTGCTGGGCCTCAAGCCGGACCACCTGCCGTCGTTGAAGGCGCTGGCGCGCGCGTCGGACCAGGCTCGGGACCGGGCGGGTGCGGTGCGGGCGTACCGGCGGCTCGCGGCGCTGGCGCGCGATCCGTTGGAGGCCGCGGACGCGCACGTGCACCTGGCGCGGCTGTGCGCGCAGACGGAGGACGACATCGCGGGGGCCCGGCTGCACTGCGAGGCCGCGCTGCGCCTGTCGCCGGATCAACCGGACGCGCTGCTGTTGCTCGGCGAGCTGTGCCACCGAGGTGGTGAGCACCTGCGCGCGCTGAAGGCGCTGGACCGGCTGCGCGAAGTGTCCATGGCGCGCCATGAGCTGGACCGCGTGGGACAGGCGGACCTGCTCGCGGGCCGCGTGTGGGAAGAGGGCCTGAAGCAGCCGGAGAACGCGCTGCTGCGCTACCGCGAGGCGGTGTCGCTGCTGCCCGGTGAGCCGGAGCCGCTGTTCGCCTCCGCGCGCGTGGCGGAAGGCCTGGGCCGGTTGCAGGAGGCCCTGAGCGGCTACCAGCAGGCGCTGGAGCTGGCGGGGCCGGCGCCGCGCTCGGAGAGCGTCCGTCACGCCGCGCACGAGAGCCACCACGCGCTGGCGCGGCTGTCGCGCACGAAGCTGGGCGACCCGGCGCGGGCGCGCGAGCACCTGGAAGCGGCGCTCGCGTTGGATCCGCGCGATGCCGTGGCGCTGGAGGAGCTGATTCCGTACTTCCGCGTCACCGGCCGCTCGCAGGAGCTGGCCGAGGCGCTGGAGAAGGCCGCCGCGCTCAAGGAGGAGCCGAAGGCCCGCGCCGCGCTGTGGGCCGAAGCCGGTGAGCTGTACCGGGGCAAGCTCCAGCAGGCGGACAAGGCCGACAAGCTGCTCACGCTCGCGCTGGAGGCGGACGGCGACCACCGGCCCGCGCTGGAGTCGTTGCTGGCGCTGGCCGAGGCCCGCCGCGACGGCGCGCAGCTCACCCGGTGCCTGGCGGCGCTGGCGCGGCTGACGACGGAGCCGAAGGAGCGGGCGCAGAAGTACCGCCGCCTCGCGGTGGCCGCGCGCGACCTGGCGTTCGACCTGGACCTCGCCGTGCACGCGCTGCAGGAGGTGCTGCGCGCGGAGCCGGACGACCTGCCGGCGCTGGGCGAACTGTGCGCGTTGCAGCGCAAGCGCTCCGACCTGGCGGGCCTGGCCACGGCGCTGGAGGACCGCGCGCGCGTGGCCGAGGCGCAGGGCGACAAGCGGCTGGCGGCGGCGGCGCTGCGCGAACTGGCCGGCGTGCTGGAGGCGCGGCTGGGTCGCGTGGGCGACGCGCTGGTGGCGCTGGAGAAGGCCGCGCGGCTGGCGCCGGACGCGGCGGTGCTGCTGGACCTGGCGGACCTGAGCCTGCGCTGCGAGCGGCCCGAGCACGCCCGGCGCGCGCTGGAGTCGCTGCTGGCCACGCTGCCGCGCACCGCGGCGCCGGAGAAGCTGGCGGACGTGCGCGCCCGGCTGGGCCGCGCGTGTGAACTGCTGGGCGACCGCGAGGGCGCCATCGCCGCGTACGCGCAGGCGTTCCCGCTGCGGCGGCTGGACGACGTGCTCGCCACGCGGCTGGAGGCCCTCTACACGGAGGCCGGCGAGACGCAGGCGCTGGCCGAGCTGTGGGCCACGCGCGCGCAGGCGCTGGCGGGCGCGGACCGGGCGGAGGAGGCGGCGCCGCTGTTCCTCCAGAGCGCTCGTGCCCTGCTGGAGCGTGGAGAGAAGGCCGCCGCGCTGATGCGCCTGGCCTCCGCGCTGGAGGCGAGCCCCGAGGGCCCGCTCGCCGCCGAGGTGCTGGAGGCGCTGGCCGAGCTGGAGCTGGAGCGCGGCGAGAAGCTGGAGGCGGCGCGGCTGTACGCGCGGCGGGCCACGCTGGTGCCGGATGCCCGGGCGGGCGCGAAGCTGCTCTTCCGCGCGTCGCTGCTGGCCGCGGGCACGAGCCGCGAGGAGGCCTTCCTCGCCGACGCGCTGGAGCGCGACGCGACGTTCGCGCCCGCGCGCATCCGCCGGGGTGAGCTGCGGCTGCCCACGGATGCCCGCGCCGCGCTGGAGGACTTCGAGGCGGTGCTGGGCCTGCCGCCCGCGGACGTGGATGCCCCGCGCGAAGCGGAGCGCGTGGCCCTCACGCGCAAGGCCGCCACCGCCGCCGTGCGCGCCAACCGCACGGACGCGGCGCGCCGGCTGCTCGCGGAGTTCTGCGCGCGCGTGCCGGAGGACCTGGACGCGCGGCTGGAGCTGGCCGCGCTGCACCGCAAGGCCGGCGCCCGCGAGGCCCTGGCGGACCTGCTGGTGGAGCTGTGGCCGCGCCTCTCCGGAGACGCCCGCCGTCAGGCCCGCCGCGAGCTGGCCGAGCTGTGCCTCGCCCTGGGCCGCGCGAGCGCGTCCGCGGATTCGCTGCGCAGCCTGCTGGCGGAGGAGCCGCAGGACGCGTGGGCGGCGCAGGCGCTGCTGGACCTGCTGCCTCCGCCCGGCACGGGCACGCCGGAAGAAGAGTCCGAACGGCTGGAGCTGCTGGGCACGCTGGTGTCCGCCGCGTCGGGTGAGGCTCGCGCCGAGCTGCTCGCGCGCCGGGCCACGCTGCACCGGAGCGCCGGCCGTATGGGGCCCGCGCGCGATGACTGCGCCCAGGCCGCGAAGCTGTCGCGCCGTCCCGCGCCGCTGCTCCTGATGCTGGCGGAGCTGGCGCGCGAGGCGTCGGATGCGCCCGCCGAGCTGGATGCGTGGCGCCGCGCCGTGGCCGCCGATGCCACCCTGGGCGCCCGCGCCCGGGAGCGGCTGCTGGCCCTGGCCACCGTGCTGCTGGAGAAGGACGAGCGCGCCTCCGCCGGGGATGCGCTGCGTGCCGCCATCGCGCTGGAGCTGCCCGCCGACGCGCGGTGCGATGCCTTCTTCCAGCTCGCGGAGCTGGCCCGCCGCGACGGCAAGCCCGCCGACGAAGCCGCCGCGCTGGCCGAGGCCGCGCGCCAGGGGCCCACCGCCCGCCGCGTGGAAGCGCTGCTCATGCGCGCCACGCTGCTCGAAGGGCAGGAGGACCGCGAGGCCGCCGCGAGCGACCTGGAGGCCGCGCTCTCCCTGGCGCCGCGCCACGAGGAAGCGACGCTCGCGTTGCAGCGCGTGCTGCGCGACCTGGAGGACTGGGCCCGGCTCGCGGAGTTGCTCGCCGCCGAGGCGCCCCACGCGCAGCCCGCCGCCGCCGCGTCGCTCTACTCGGAACTCGCGAGCCTCTACCTCGACCGGTTGGGGCAGGGCGCGCCCGCCGAGTCCGCGCTGCGACAGGCGCTGCGGCTGACCCCCGCGGACGCGTCGGTGCGCCGCCGGCTGGTGTCGCTGGTCGCTGACCGTGGCGAGCTGCTGGAGGCCGCGGGCCTGCTGGAGGCCGCGGCGGAGGACGCCGACGCCGCCGAGGCCGCTGCACTGCTGCGCGAGGGTGTCACCTACGCGCGGCAGGCCCAGGAGCTGGACCGGGCGCTGGCCCTGGCGCGTCGCGCGCATCAGCGCGTGCCCGCGAAGGGCGAGGACCTGGCCACGCTGGCGGACCTGCTCTACCTGCGCGGCGCGGTGCGCGAAGCCCTGCCGTTGCAGGAGGCCCTGGTCCAGGCGGCGGACTTCCGCGCGGCCCCGGAAGCGGCGGAGGCCACCAGCCTGCGCCTGGGCGACCTGGCCGAACAGTCCGGCGACGTGAAGCGCGCGGTGGCCGCGTACCGGTACCTGCTCACGCAGCGTCCGCTGTGCGAGCGCGCCGTGGAGCGGCTGTCCGCGCTGCTGGAGCGCGATGATCCGCGCGGTGCCTTCGAGGTGCGCGTCGCCCACGCGCGCGTGCTGGCGCCGTCCGAGGACACCGTCGCGCGGCTGGTGGCGCTGGCGGAGCGGGCGCGCGAGGCGCTGGCGGACGCGGCCATCGCCGCGTCGCTCCTGTCGCACGCGGCGCAGATGGCGAAGGAGCCCCTGCCGCTGCGCCGCCGGCTCGTCGCCCTCTACCGTGAGACGGGCCGCACGTCGGAGCTGCTGGCGGAGCTCCAGCCGGTGGCCGCGCTCAGCCTCGAAGCGGGAGACGTGGACGCCGCGCTCGCGGCCTGGGACGAAGAGTCCCGGCTCGCGGAGTCGCTGGGCCGCGCGGACGAAGCGCTGCGGGCGCTCGCGAACGCGCGGGACCTGCTCGCCGACGAGGAGCGCAACGCCGAGGCCGCCGCGTGCGAGCGCCGCCGCGCGGAGCTGCTGCGCGACGTGAAGCTGGACCTGAACGCGGCGGAGGCCTCGCTGGAGCGCGCCTTCGGATTGGCCGCGGAGCTGGACACCGCCCGCATGGGCGCGGCCCTGGCCGAGCGCCGCGACGACGCTGCCGCCGAGGCCCGGTGGTGGGAGCGCGGGCTGCCCCGGATGACGGGCACGCGCGAGGGCGCGGCGGTGCTGCTGCGCCTGGCCCGCCTGCACCTGGGCGAGCTCGCGGACGCGCCGAAGGCAGAGGGCTTCCTGCGCCAGGCCCTGCGTCAGGACCGCTGGCTGAAGGAAGCCGAGGACCTGCTCGCGGAGCTGCTGGAGCGCGACGGCCGGCTCGCGGAGCTGGCCGCCTGGTACGAGGAGTGCGCGGAGTCGGAGCTCGACGCCGACCGTCACGCGGCGCTGCTGTACCAGGCCGCGGTCCTCTACCGCGACCGCGCGGACAAGCCGGAGGCCGCCGCAGCCGCGCTCATCGCCGCGCGCGCCGCGAAGCCGGACGACCTCAACCTGACCGCGCAGGCCGCGGAGCTGCTGCACCAGGTGCGCCGCCCCGCGGACGCCGCGGAGTTCGACGCCATCCTGTTGGAGGCGGACCCCTTCCGCGAGCCCGTCTTCACGCGCCACCGCGCCTTCCTGGAGGAGAGCGGCGAGCGCCAGGCCCTGGCCGAGCTGATGCTCCGCCGCGCCGAGCGCCAGACGCCCGCCGAGGCCGCCGCGAGCTACCTCGCCGCCGCGAACGCCTTCCGCGAAGAGGGCGCCCGCGAGCGCGCCATCCTCTGCGAGGACCGTGCCTTCGAGCTGGACCCCGCCAACGCGGAGGCCTTCCAGCACGTGCGCGAGCGCGCCGCCGGAGACGTGCGCCGGCTGGCGGACCTGCTGGGTCAGCGCGCGGAGGCGGTGACCCCCGACGAAGCGCTGCCCCTGCTGCGTGAGCGGGCCCAGCGCCTGCTGGACGCGGGCGAAGCGCTCAAGGCCGCCGAGGCCTTCGACGACTACCTGGGCCGCGCGGGCGGCGACGTGGATGCGCTCTGCGCACGCGCGGAGCTGGCCGCCCAGGGCGGAGGCCCCGCCGCCGCGCAGCCGTACGACCGCCGGGTGCTGGCGCTGGGCGGTGACTCGCTGCCGGTGCCGGTGCGCGTGCGCACGTGGCTGCGTTTGGGCCATGCGTCGCTCGCGTCGGGCGCGTTCCACGACGCGGCGGATGCCTTTGAAGCCGTGGTGTCGCTGGAGCCAGAGGGCGCGCGCGGCGGTGAGGCGCTGTCGCTGCTCGCGGAGGTGCACTCGCGCACGGGCAACGGCCCTGGCCTGTACCGGGCGTCGTTGCAGCTGGCGCGCAGGGCCCAGGACGCGGCGACGGAAGAGGTGCTGCTGCGCCGCGCGGCCGACCTCTTCGATGATCCGCGCGAGGCCATCGACGCGCTGGTTCCGCTGGCCCGGCTGCGCCCGGCGGACGCGGGCGTCATCGACCGTGCGGTGGAGGGCCTGCGCGCCCTGGGCCGCCACGGCGACCTGCTGGGCATCTACGAAGCGGGCGCGGAGGCCGCGGGAGGCTCGCGCGCCGCGGAGCTGCTGCTCGCCGCCGCATCCGTGGCGAACGAGTCGCTGTCGGACGCGGACACGGCGTGGGCCCTCACGCGCCGCGCGGCGGAAGCGGATCCTGAGAACCCGGCCGCCCTGCGCGCGCTGGTGGACGGCCTGCGCGCGCGCAAGGAGTCCACGGAGCTGCTCGCCGCGCTGGAGCGGCTGATTCCGCTCACGGACGACGCGGACGAGTCCGCCGTCCTCCGGCTGGAGTGCGCGGCGCTGGCGAAGGACGCGGGCCGCGAGGACGCCGCGCGCGACGCGTTGGAGGCCGTGGTGGCGCGGGGCGCTTCCGGTGCTGGCTACGCCGACGCGCTGGAGGCCCTGGAGCCACTGCTCGGTGACGCGCACGCGCGCCGCGCGGAGGTCCGTGTGGCCCGCGCGGAGCTCGCGTCGGGCGAACAGCGCGTGTCCCTGCTGGTGGCCGCCGCGCGCGCCTTCGAGAAGGCCGGCCTGCTGGAAGACGCGCTGAAGGCCGCGAAGTCCGCCGTCGCCACGGAGCCGGATCTGCGCGCCGCGCTGCTCGTCGCGCACCTGCACCGTGCGTCCGGAGACGCGCCCCGCGCGGCCCGTGCGCTGCTCCAGGCGGCCCGGCTCGCCGCGCCGGAAGAGCGTCCGCCGCTGCTGCTGGAGGCCGCCGGCCTGTGGGAGAAGGCCGGAGAGATGGGCGAGGCGCTGGAGGTCGTCGAGCGCATCGCCACCGACGCACCGGAGATGCTGTCCGCGTCGGAGCTGGCCGAGCGCTTCGCCCGCCTGGGCGCCTTCGCGCGCGCGCTGGACGTGGGCTTCGCGCCCGCCATGGCCGCGGGCGAATACACCGACGCGCTGGCCATGGCCGCGCAGGCGGGCGACGTGCCCCGCACGCGCGTGGCCCTCTGGGCGCTGTGCGCGATGCCGGACGCGGACCCCGCCCACGCCGCCGCGCTGGCGGACGGGCTGCGCGAGGACGCGGAGTGGGAAGGCCTGCTGGAGCTGGCGGCCCTGTCCCACGAGCGCGACACCGCCTTCGCCGTGGCGCTGCGCGACGAGGTGCTGCGCGCGCGTCCCGCGCCGGTGCTCTCGCGCCTGCGGGCCCTGGCGGAGCTGACCGGGGAGCCCGGCCTCGCCGCGCGCCTGATGCTCCTGTTGCCGGAGCTGGGCCTGGAGCCGGAGTCCCTGGCCGAAGCGGTCCTCACCCAGGTGCGCGCGCTGCCGGAGCCCGCGCGGCTGGAGTCCCTGGCCTTCGCCGCGGACGGCTGGCCCGCGCGCCGCGAGGAGCTGCTGCGCGAGCGCTACACCCTGGAGCGCGAGCTGGGCCGCCTGGAGTCCGCCGAGCGCACGCTGGCGCTCATCGCCCAGGACACCCAGGACGCGAAGGCGCGCGCGCTGCTGCACCTGGAGCGCGGTGAGCTGCTGCAAGGCCCGCTGGCCCAGCCCGCCGAGGCGCGCGAGGCCTTCGAGGCAGCCCTCGCCGACGACGCGGACAGCCTGGCCGCCGTGCACGCGCTGCTCGCGCTGGTGGACGAGGCGCGCGAGTCCACGGTGTTCCTCACGCTGGCGGACACCCTCGCGAAGCTCGCGGGCGCGGACGCGTGGGCGCCGTACCGCGAGCGTCTGGCGGACGCCTACGAAGCGCAGCAGCGCTGGGCCGAAGCGGCCACGCAGCTGGAGCAGCTGCCGGCCACGGACGAGCGTCTGTCCCGCCGCGTGAAGTTCGCCGAGGCGCGCGGCCTGGTGGGCGAAGCGCTGCGGCTGCGCGAGCGCCTGACGCAGGACCCCGCCGAGCTGGAGGTCATCCTCCGCGGCTACCTGGACGCGCAGCTCGTGGGCCCGGCGGTGCGCCTGGCGGAGCGGCTCGCGGACGCGCAGCAGCTGACGCCCGCGCTGACGCGCTGGGTGACCGAGCGCTTCTCTCCGACGCCGGACGGCGCGGTGCTCGCGGTGCGCTTCTGGCCCGCGCTCCTGCGTGAGAAGTGGCCGGACGTGGACGGCTGGACGCTCTACGCGGAGGCGCTGCACGCCCTGGGACGTCCGGAGGCGGAGCGCACGGACGGCATCGGCGCCGCGCTCGTGGGCAGCGACGCCCCCGCGCCGCGCGCTCCTGTCTCCAAGCTCGCGCGTCCCGAGCAGGACTTCCAGCACCCGGAGCCGGACGGTCTGGTGCCGGTGTCGGAAGCCAGCCTCGCGCGGCTGCACGTCGCGCTGAAGCCGGTGCTCGAAGCGCTGGGGGCCGAAGCCGTGCGCGTGTCCGTGGATCCTCGCGGCGGCGTGGAGGCGTACCTCACGTCGCCGGACGCGCTGGTGCTGGGCGCGGGCGCGCTCGGCTGCTTCGGCGCGGTGGAGCTGGGCTGGCTGTGCGCGCTGGCGCTGGCGCTGGGCTCCGAGGGCGTGGAGCTCACCCGTCCCGGCGCGGTGCTGGCGTGGGAGGACGCGGCGGTGGCGGCCTGGCGCGCGATGCCCGCGTCGCTGGCGGCGGGGCGCGTGCTGGCGCGGCTGGACTCGGACGTGCGCGGCGGTGACCCGGCGGGCGTGGATGTGGGTGCGGTGCTCTCCCGCAGCGAGGCCTTCCGCCAACTGGCCCTGGCTTCGCTGGACGCCTAACCTGGGACGCGTCATGCACCTGAGGCGACTGGCAGTGGCGCTCTTCCCCGCGGCGGCCGTGGCCGTGGCGGTGGGCTGTTTCTCCGACCCCGTCTACCCGGGCAACCAGGTGATGGGGACGTTCCGCTTCCAGGCGAAGCTGGACGCGGCGCGCACCACGTGCGACGCGGGCTCGCGGGACTTCGCGCAGCTGGACGACGCGGGCACCTTCACCTTCGAGGGCACCTTCTCCCGCGACACCGACGCGGGCACGGGCTTCTTCACCGTGCAGGGCTTCTCCCGAGACGCCGGCTACACCGGCCAGAGCGTGTCCTCCACCCACCGCGCCATCGCGCGCCGCGACTCGTGCGGCACCGGCTGCGAGGACTCCGAAATCGAGGAGGCCATGAACGTCATGCTCCTGAGCGACAGCCAGGCGCGCAACGTGGCCCGCGACTGCAAGCGCCTGGATGGCGGCGTGCCGGAGGGGGACATCCCCGCGCCCACGGAGAACGGCTACGACGTGTCGCTCGCGTGCGGCACGCTCACGGACGTCTTCCTGCCCAGCAAGAGCGGGAGCGCGAGCTGCAAATGCAACCCGTCCACCTGCACCACCGTGTACACGGTGAGCGGCGACCGCATCGACTGAAACACCCGGGCCCTGGCCCCGTCGTGTAGTGTGCGCCGCCCCGAAGTGGAGGATGGAATGGCGAAGCGTGCGGTGGTGCTCCTGTCCGGAGGCCTGGACTCAACGACGTGCCTGGCGATGGCGAAGGCGGACGGCTTCGAGCCGGTGTGCCTGTCCATCGCCTACGGACAGCGCCACTCGGTGGAACTGGAGCGGGCCAGGAAGGTCGCCGCCACCATGGGCGTGCGCGACGTGCGCGTGGTGACGGTGGACTTGAGGCAGGTGGGCGGTTCCGCCCTCACGGACGACATCCCGGTGCCCAAGGACCGCACCGAGGACGCCATGTCCCACGACGTCCCCGTCACCTACGTGCCCGCGCGCAACGCGCTGTTCCTCTCCATGGCGCTGGGGCTGGCGGAGGTGGTGGGCGCCACGGACCTCTACATCGGCGTCAACGCGGTGGACTACAGCGGCTACCCGGACTGCCGCCCGGAGTTCATCCGCTCCTTCGAAGCCATGGCCCAGCTGGCCACCAAGGCGGGCGTGGAGGGCGCGACCTTCAAGGTGCACGCGCCGCTGTCCGGCCTCACCAAGGCGCAGATCATCCAGGCCGGCGTGAAGCTGGGCGTGGACTACGGCATGACGCACTCCTGCTACGACCCGGACGCCCAGGGCCGCGCGTGTGGCCGCTGCGACAGCTGCCTCCTGCGTGCGAAGGGCTTCCAGGAAGCGGGCGTGCCGGACCCCACCGTGTACACGGACGGGGTGCGCTGATGCTCCCGGCGGCGGGCCTCACGCTGACCCTGGCGCTGCTCGGAGGCGCGCCCAAGGCGGAGCTGGTGGACGCCACCACCGTCATCCCGGACCTGGTGCTGGACCTGCGCTACGCGACGAAGGACAACTTCCTCAAGCGGCAGGTGTACCCGGACGGCGCGCGGTGTCTGTTGTTGCCGGACTCGGTGAAGCGCCTGAAGCAGGCCGCGGACGTGCTGCGCCCCCAGGGCTACCGGCTGAAGGTCTACGACTGCTACCGGCCGCGCGCGGTGCAGTACGAGATGTGGAAGATATTGCCGAAGCCCGGCTACGTGGCGGACCCGCGCAAGGGCTCCAACCACAACCGGGGCGGGGCGGTGGACCTGACCCTGGTGACGAAGGACGGGGCGGAGGTGGAGATGCCCACCCCCTTCGACGACTTCACCCCCGCGGCGCACCACGGCTACACCGGCGGCACTCCTGCTTCACGTGAGCACCGGGAGGTGCTGCGCAAGGCCATGGAGGGCGCCGGCTTCAAGCGCAACCGGATGGAGTGGTGGCATTACGACCTGCCCGGCGCTACGAAATTGCCGGTGCTGGACGTGCCCTTCACCCCTGCGGGGTGACGCCTGGCTGCCTGCCGGCCCAGTGGTTTCGCGCGGTTGCGTCAAGGACTGCGCGTAAGTGGGCGCGCGCGGGGAGTGCCTGCTATTCCTGGCGTCCCATGAGTCAAACGCTCGCGCTCGGCCTGGAAAACACGCTCATTTCTCCGAACTCGGGGGCGCAGCAGCTGGCGCCGACACTCACGCCCGGTGGGTCCACGACCCAGCGGCGCAACACGGTGCTGCCGCGCGTGGAGTGGAAGGGCGAGCAGCCCAGCGTGATTCCGCTCCAGCGCGAGCGCTTCGAGGAGGTCCGCCCGCTGGGGCAGGGCGGCATGGGCGAGGTGGTGCTCATCCGCGACCACGACATCGAGCGGGAGGTCGCGCTCAAGCGGCTGCCTCCGGGCGCGGACCTGGACCGCGTGCTGCGCTTCGTGGAGGAGATCCGCACGGTGGGCATGCTGGACCACCCGAACATCGCGCCCGTGCACGACGTGGGCGTGGATGAGCAGGGCCGGTACTACTTCCTGATGAAGCACCTGAAGGGCGAGACGCTGGAGTCCATCATCGCCCGGCTGCGCAAGTCGGAGCTGGACGCGCTGGTGCGCTATCCGTTCCAGGTGCGGGTGCAGATCTTCCTGGGCGTGCTGCACGCGGTGTCGTATGCGCACGGCAAGGGCTTCATCCACCGCGACCTCAAGCCCGCGAACATCATGGTGGGCCCCTTTGGTGAGGTGACGGTGCTGGACTGGGGCCTCGCGCGCCGCATAGGAGCGTCCGCGTCCAGGGCACTCCCGGCGGGCGCGCCCACGGACCTGCACTCGGCCCGGCCGCTGCACACGGAGCTGGGCTCCGTGGTGGGCACGCCGCTCTACATGTCCCCGGAGCAGGCGCGCGGCGAGCACGACACGATGGACGCGCGCAGCGACGTCTACACCCTGTCCGTCCTCTTCCATGAGCTGCTGTCGCTGTCGCACTACCTGGAGGGCATCCAGTCCGTGCCGGACATCATGACGGCGGTGCAGACGCGCACGCTGGACATGGGGTCCATGCACAAGAACAGCGCGCAGGGCCCGGTGCCCGCGGAGCTGATGTGGTTCGTGAAGAAGGGGATGAGCAAGGACCCCAAGGACCGCTTCGAATCCGTGGACGACATGGTGAGCCAGCTCCACGCCGCGCTGGAGGGCCGCATCCACGTGCAGTGCCAGCGCACGATGCTGAAGAAGACCCTGCACCAGGGCCTGCGCATCGCGGACCGCAACCCCGTGGCGCTCACGGCGGCGGGCGTGGTGGGCGCGGGCCTGGTCATCGCGTCGGCGGTGAACCTGGGCCTGTCGCTCTTCGGCGCGCTGTTGCACTGAGGCGGACGCGGCGCCGGTGTGATGGAGTGGCGGCGTGCAACGCGTCCGTCGCCCCCTCATGGCCTTCGTCCTCATCATTGGCATGCTGTACTTCGCGCTGTGCGCCATCGCCTTCGCCGCGCAGCGCTCGCTCATCTACCCCGCGCCCCGCACGGAGCCCTCGAGCCTGAGAGACCGGCCCGGCTTCGGCGTGGTGCCGCTGGCCAACGGCCTGAACGTGGACCGCTTCTATCTGCCCGCGCCCCCGGGAGCGCCCACCGTGGTGCACTTCCACGGCAACGGCGAGCAGCTGCTGGGGCAGCGGGGCTTTGGCCAGGCGCTGGGAGACGTGGGGCTGGGCTTCCTCGCGGTGGAGTACCCGGGCTACGGCGCGTCGCCGGGCAGCCCGACGGAGGCGGGGCTGTACGCGTCCGCGGAGGCCGCGCTCCAGTTCCTGCGCGAGCAGGGCGTGAAGCCGGAGGACATCGTGCTCAGCGGGCGCAGCCTGGGCACCGGCGTCGCGGTGGAGATGGCCCGGCGCGGCTACGGCGCGCGCATGGTGCTGGTGTCCCCGTACACGTCCATGGTCGCCATGGGCCAGCGCACGCTGCCGTTCCTGCCCGCGTCGCTGCTGATGCGGGACCGGTACCCGTCGCTCGACAAGGCGAAGGACATCCCCATCCCCGTCCTCATCATCCACGGCGAAGAGGACGAGGTGGTCCCCGTGGGCATGGGCCGCACGCTGGGCCAGCGCTTCCCGCATGCCCGCGTGGTGACCGTGCCGGGCGCCCACCACAACGACGTGCTGGAGGGGAACGGTCAGCAGGAGTTCGCGCGGCTGGCCACGTTCGCGCTCGACGGCACATGAACCACCGGGGAACCGTGTGACGTCCTGCGTCGCGTTCCCTTGCGCCTACCGTCGACCCCCGGATTATGCTCCGTGTCATCAACGCGATGTTTCATCGCGTCCTCACGCTCCCCCGAGGGATGGATGAACGTCGACCCGGTCCCCGCCGCGACCCTGTCCGAAGCGGCCCGTGAAATCGTCGAAGTGGGCCGCTTCCTGAGCGTGCGCAACTTCGTGCCCGCCACCAGCGGCAACTTCTCCCGCCGGCTGGATGCCCGCGCCTGCGCCGTCACCCGCTCCGGCGTGGACAAGGGCGAACTGGTGGAGGCGGACATCCTGGTCGCGGACATCCACGCGCCGCCGCCCAAGGGCTCCTCCGCGGAGACGCCGCTGCACCTGCAGCTGTACCGGGACCGCCCGGAGGCGCAGGCCGTGCTGCACACGCACTCCGTGGTGGCCGCGCTCCTGTCGAACCTGCGCCTGCCGGAAGGCGAGCTGGTGCTCCAGGACTTCGAACTGCTCAAGGCCCTGGGCGACACGCGCACGCACGAGACGGCGGTGTCCATCCCCATCTTCCCCAATGATCAGGACATCCCCCGGCTCGCGGAGAAGGTGACCGCGATGCTCGCGAAGCGCACGGACCTGGTCGCGTATCTCATTGCCGGCCACGGGCTGTACACCTGGGGCCGGAGCATGGCCGAGGCGCGCCGCCACGTGGTGGCGCTGGAACACCTGCTGACGTACGAACTCGAGAAGATGAAGGTGCGGCGATGAGCAAGCTGATTGTCTACAACGACCACCAGCCGGAGACGCCGCTGGGCGTCTACACCGAGCCCGAGGACATCCGTCGCGAGCTGAGGCCCGCGGGCGTGCGCTTCGAGCGCGTGAACGCGTCCGTGGACCTGCCGGACGGCGCGGGCCAGGAAGAGGTCCTCGCGGCCTACAAGCACATCGTGGACGCGGAGATGAAGGCCCACGGGTACAACACGGTGGACGTGGCGCGCATCAAGCCGGACGCCCCCAACGTGGAGGCGGCCCGCGCGAAGTTCCTCTCCGAGCACGCCCACACCGAGGACGAGTCGCGCATCATGGTGGAGGGCAGCGGCTGCTTCTACCTGCACGCGGGCGACAAGGTCTTCCAGGTGGAGTGCACGCGCGGCGACCTCATCAGCGTGCCGGAAGGCATGAAGCACTGGTTCGACATGGGGGCGAAGCCCCGCTTCGCCGCCATCCGCTTCTTCATCCGCCCGGACGGCTGGGTGGGCCACTTCACCGGCGAGACCATCGCCGAGCGCTTCCCGAAGTACGCGCCGTGAGTGCTCCCAAGGCCGTCGTCACGGACATCGAAGGCACCACCAGCTCCATCGCCTTCGTGAAGGACGTGCTCTTCCCCTTCGCCCGGAAGCACCTGGCGGAGTACGTCGCCACGCACGGCCAGGAGGCCGCCGTGCGCCAGTGCCTGTCTGACGCGCGCACGCTCGCGGGCGAGCCGGCACTGGGCGACGTGGGCACCGTGGCCCTGCTCCAGCGCTGGCTGGATGAAGACCGCAAGGCCACGCCCCTCAAGACACTCCAGGGGCTCATCTGGGCGGACGGCTACGCGCGCGGTGAGCTCAAAGGCCACGTCCACGCGGACGCGGCGAAGGCCCTGCGCGAATGGCACGCCAGGGGCCTGCGTTTGTATGTCTATTCCTCCGGCAGCATCGCCGCGCAGAAGCTGATCTTCGGCTACAGCGTGGAGGGGGACCTGACGCCGGTGTTCTCCGGCTACTTCGACACCACCACCGGGCCCAAGGTGGAGGCGCCGTCGTACACGAAGATTGCCCAGGCGCTGGAGCTTGCGCCCGGTGACATCCTGTTCCTCTCCGACAACACGGCGGAGCTGGACGCGGCGAAGCAGGCGGGCCTGCGCACCGCGGCCCTGGACCGGGGCGAGGTGGCCCTGCCGCCGGGCCACGGGCACCCGGTGTTCCATGACTTCACGTCGCTGAATCCGTTCGCGCACGTGTCCTGAAATCCCTAGCGGAGTCTTCCCATGTCGAGTTCCAACAAGCCCGTGCTGGGCATCATCGGCGGCAGCGGCCTGTACCAGATTGACGGCCTGACGGACGTCTCGTGGCGCCGGGTGTCGTCGCCCTTCGGCGAGACGTCGGACGAGTTCTGCTTCGGCCGCATCGGCGACCAGCCGGTGGTGTTCCTGCCGCGCCACGGCCGCGGGCACAAGATTCCGCCGTCGGAGCTGAACTTCCGCGCCAACATCGACGCGCTCAAGCGCAGCGGCGTGACGGACATCCTCTCCGTCTCCGCGGTGGGCAGCCTGCGCGAGGACCTGCCGCCGGGCACCTTCGTGGTGGTGGATCAGTTCGTGGACCGCACGTTCGCGCGCACGAAGAGCTTCTTCTCGCAGGGGCTGGTGGCGCACGTGTCCATGGCGAAGCCCACGTGCTCGCGCCTGGGCGATGCGGTGATGGCCGCGTGCGAGGGCCTGGACCTCAAGGTCGTGCGCGGCGGCACGTACCTGGTGATGGAGGGCCCGCAGTTCTCCACGCTGGCGGAGAGCAAGCTGTACCGGCAGTGGGGCTGCGACGTGATTGGCATGACCAACATGCCGGAGGCCAAGCTCGCCCGTGAAGCGGAGATCTGCTACGCGAGCGTGTCGATGGTCACGGATTTCGACTGCTGGCATCCGGACCACGACGCGGTGACGGTGGACCAGGTCGTCGCCGTGCTGCTGGGCAACGCGGGCAAGGCGCGCGGGCTGGTGAAGAACATCGCGCCGCTCGTGAGCCAGCACACGGCCCTGTGCAAGGCCGGCTGCCAGACGGCGCTGGAGCACGCCATCATGACGTCGCCCGACGCGCGCGACCCGGCCATGGTGGAGAAGCTCTCCGCGGTGGCGGGCCGCGTCCTCAAGCGCTGAACGCACGGAACAAGGAAGACACGGCGATGAAAGTCCAAGGCGTTCCGATGCGCTCCATCTGGGTCGAGTCCGACGGCTGGAGCGTCGGCGTCATCGACCAGACGCGCCTGCCGCACGCGTTCGTGAAGGTGAAGCTGTCCACGGCGGATGAGGCGGGCCACGCCATCCGCAGCATGCTGGTGCGCGGCGCGCCGCTCATCGGCGCCACGGCGGCGTACGGCGTGTGCCTGGCCATGCGGCAGGACGCGTCCGATGGCGCGCTGGAGAAGGCGCTGACCATGCTCCGGGCCACGCGGCCCACGGCGGTGAACCTGCACTGGGCGCTGGACGGGATGCGCCAGGTGCTCGCGCCGCTGAAGCCCTCCGAGCGCGTGGCGGCGGCCTACAAACAGGCGGCGGCGCTGTGCGACGAGGACGTGGCCATCAACCGCGCCATCGGCGAGCACGCGCTCAAGCTGTTCCAGGAGGCGTGGGACAAGAAGGGCCGCAAGGGGCGGCTCAACGTCCTCACCCACTGCAACGCCGGCTGGCTGGCCACGGTGGACTGGGGCACGGCGCTGGCGCCCATGTACCTGGCGCACGACGCGGGCCTGCCGCTGCACGTCTGGGTGGATGAGACGCGCCCTCGCAACCAGGGCGCGGTGCTGACGGCGTGGGAGCTGGGACAGCACGGCGTCCCGCACACCGTCATCGCGGACAACGTCGGCGGCCACCTGATGCAGCACGGGGAGGTGGACCTCTGCATCGTCGGCACGGACCGCACGACCGCGCGCGGGGACGTGGCGAACAAGATTGGCACGTACCTCAAGGCGCTGGCCGCGAAGGACAACGGCGTGCCTTTCTATGTCGCGTTGCCTTCGCCCACCATCGACTGGACCCTCCAGGACGGCGTGAAGGAGATCCCCATCGAGCAGCGCGAAGGCACGGAGCTCAGCGACGTGACGGGCCGGCTGCCTTCGGGGGACATCGCCACGGTGCGGATTACGCCGCCGGGCAGCCCCGCCGCGAACTACGCCTTCGACGTGACGCCCGCGCGGCTCGTGACGGCGCTCATCACGGAGCGCGGCGTGTGTCCGGCCACGGAGGAGGGGATGCTGTCGCTCTTCCCGGAGCGGCGCGCCCCGCGGAGCGCGGCGAAGTGAGCGGAGCCGGAGGCCACCAGGCGCTGCGCGAGGCGATGGTGGCCACCGCGCGGCGCATGAACACGTCCGGGCTGAACCAGGGCACGTCCGGCAACCTGAGCCAGCGCGTGGAGGGCGGCTTCCTCCTCACGCCCTCCGGGATGAACTACGAGACGATGACGCCGGAGGACCTGGTCCTCATGCGCTTCGACGGCTCGCATGAAGGCCCCCGCAGGCCGTCCACCGAATGGCAGCTGCACCGGGACATCCTCCAGGCCCGGCCGGAGGTGGGCGCGGTGCTGCACGCGCACAGCATGTTCAGCACCACGCTGGCGTGCCTGCGCCGGGGCATCCCCGCGTTCCACTACATGGTGTCCGCCGCGGGCGGCACGGACATCCGGTGCGCGGAGTACGCGACGTTCGGCACGCCGGAGCTGGCGCGGCACATGATGGTGGCCCTGGAGGGCCGCAAGGCGTGCCTGCTGGCCAACCACGGCATGGTGGCCGTGGGCGCGGACCTGCCAGCGGCCTGGAAGCTGGCGGTGGAGGTGGAGACGCTGGCCGCCATGTACTGGCGGGCGCTCCAGATTGGGGAGCCCGTGGTGCTGGACGACGCCGAGATGGAGCGCGTCTTCCAGCAATTCCGGGGGTATGGGCAGTAGGAAGTGCGTCGCGCACACGTTCCTGCATGATTCCGTGGGTCCCTGCCTCTAAGTCGGGAAGGGGCGGCCCGGGTGGGTCATCCCCGGTCCTCAGGAGGAGTCGGCATGCGGTGGGTTCTCGGGTGCATGGTGATGATGGCACTGGGATGTGCCTCGCTCATGCCGGCGGGGCGCGAGCCCACGGACCCCCGGCTGAAGGACGCGCTCCAGGCCTTCGAGCTGGCCGCGACGCTCTACGACGAGGGCCGGTACGCCGAGGCCCTGGCGCCCGGTGAGCAGGCCGTGGCGCTGCGGGAGTCCGTGCTCGGGGCGTCGCACCCGGACGTCGCCTACTGCCTGAACCTGCTGGGAGAGCTGTACCGGCTCCAGGGGGACCTGGCCCGGGCGGGCGTCCTCCACGAGCGCGCGCTGGCCATCCGGGAAGCGGTGGTGAACGACGACGCGGCGAAGAACGTCACGGTGGCCCGGCTGCTCGGCTTCGCCGCTTCACCCATGATGGAGCCGGACCGGCAGGCCGGCGGTTTCTACGACCACGGACACGCGCTGTCCCGCCGGACGAACAACCTGTTCAGCATGGACAAGCGCCGCCGCATGGGCGCGTTCGCCAGCCAGGAAGCGGTCCTCAGCGAGAACCAGTCCGCCTACGCCGAGTCCCTCAACAACCTGGCCAACCTCTACCAGCAGCAGGGGCTCTACAGCCGCGCGGAGCCGCTCTACTCGCGCGCGCTGGATCTGCGGGAGACGGTGCTCGGCAAGCATCACCTGACCGTCGCGGACTCGCTCAACAACCTGGCGCTGCTCTACCGGGAGCAGGGGCTCTACCACCGGGCGGAGCCGCTCTACGTGCGGGCGCTCGGCCTGCGGGAGTCCGCGCTGGGCAAGGAGGATCCGCTGATCGCGGACACGCTGGACACGCTGGCCACGCTCTACCAGGACCAGGGGCAGTACGGCCGCGCGGAGCCGCTGGGCCTGCGCGCGCTGTCCATCCGCGAGTCCGCGCTGGGCAGGACGCACCCGCTGGTGGCGGACTCGCTCAACAACCTGGCCAATCTCTATCAGGACCAGGGGCTGTATGACCGGGCGGAGCCCCTGTACGCGCGCGCGCTCGCCATCCGGGAGGCGGCGTCCACCCCGAGCGCGTCGGACCTGGCCACCGCGCTCAACAACCTGGCCACGCTCTACCAGGCGCAGGGGAAGTACGCGCGGGCGGAGCCGCTGTACGCGCGGGCGCTGGGCCTCTGGGAGAAGGCTTTCGGCAAGAAGCATCCGCACGTGGCCGCGCTGCTCAACAACCTGGCCACGCTGTACCGGAAGCAGGGGCGGTACGGCCAGGCGGAGGTGCTGTATGCGCGCGCGCTGTCCATCTGGGAGGCCGTGCTGGGCCACAACCACCCGGACGTCGCGGGGTCGCTCAACAACCTGGCCAACCTCTACCGGGACCAGGGGAAGTACAGCGAGGCGGAGCCGCTGTACGCGCGCGCGCTGGCCATCCGGGAGGCCGTGCTGGGCAGGAACCATCCGGACCTCGCGACATCGCTCAACAACCTGGCGCTCCTGCGTCTGGCGCAGCACCGCGTGGACGAAGCGGTGCCCCTGTTCACGCGGGCCTTCGGCGTGTCCGAGCAGCGCCTGCGCCGCGAGGCGCTCGAGTTCTCCGAGGCGCGGCTGTCCAGCTTCCTCCAGCACCTGCGCGCGGACGAGGAGCAGCTCTACGCGCTCGTGCGAGCGCACCCGGACTCCGCGGACATCCGGCGGTTGGCCTTGAGCGCCGCGCTGCTGCTCAAGGGCCGCTCCGTGGAGGAGACCGCGGACATCTCGCGCGCGGTCTACCGGAGCCTGGGCGCGGCGGAGCGCGGCACCTTCGAGAAGCTGCGCAAGCTGCGCACCCAGCTGGCCAGCCTCTCGCTGCACGGGCCCGGCGCGCTCACGCCGTCCGCGTATCAGCAGCAGCTCATGGCGCTGACGGCGCAGGGCGACGCGCTGGAGGCGACGCTCGCCAGCCGCTCCGCGCCGCTGCGCGCGTTGGCCGCGCTGCCCTCGCCGGATGACATCGTCGGCCGTGTCGCCAAGGCCCTGCCGGGCGACGGCGCCCTGGTGGAGTTCATCACCTACGAGGACCGTCCGCTCGTGCCGGGGACCCGTGAGCCCCAGCTGCGGTGTCTGGCGTTGGTGCTGCTGCCGCGCGGGGACATCCGCGCGTTGGACCTGGGGCCCGCGGCGCCCATCGAAGCGGCGGCCTCCAGCCTGCGGGACGCGCTGGCCCGCCGGGACGCGGCGTTCGAGGACCCGGCCCAGGCGCTCTACCGGCTCGCCTTCCAGCCGCTGCTGCCGCTGTTGGGGAAGGCCCGCCGGCTCTTCCTCTCACCGGATGGTCAGCTGGCGCTGGTGCCCTTCGCGGCGCTGCACGACGGGAAGCAGTACCTGGTGGACGCCTACGACTTCACCTACGTCACCTCCGGAAAGGACCTGCTGCCGCGTCCCCAGCAACCGGCGCCCGCGTCCTCGGTGGTGGTGCTGGCGGATCCGGCCTTCAACACGGGCATGCAGGCCACCACGGGAAGCGCGCCCGTGGTGGCTGAGCGTTCACCTTCGCCTTCCCTGCGGCGCGAGGACCTGGTGGCGCGCGACTGGGCGCCGGTTCCGCTGCCGGGCTCGCGCGAGGAGGCGGAGGCCATCCAGCGGCTGTTCCCGCAGGCGCAGCTGTTCCTGGGGTCGAAGGCGACGAAGGACCGGCTGCTGCACCTGCGCACGCCGGGCATCCTGCACCTGGCGACGCACGGCTTCTTCCTGGAGGACGCCGCCGCGCCGGAGAACACGCGGGCGGTCGCGACCTTCGGAGCGCTGGGAGAGGATCCGCAGGCCGCGCGTCCGCCGGATCCGCTGCTGCGCTCCGGCCTGTTGCTGGCGGGGGAGACGGCGAAGACGAGCGCGTCCGACAGCACGCTGGTGACGGCGCTGGAGCTGGCGGGCCTGGACCTGTGGGGCACGCAGCTGGTGGTCCTGTCCGCATGTGACACGGGCCGTGGCGCGGTCCGCCGGGGCCAGGGCGTCTACGGTCTGCGCCGGGCCTTCCTGGTGGCGGGGGCGGAGACGGTGGTGATGAGCCTCTGGAAGGTGGACGACGCGACGACGCGCACGCTGATGGAGACCTACTACCGCCACCTGCTCGGAGGCGAAGGCCTGGCCACGGCGCTGCGCGAAGCGATGCGGGAGCTGCGCAAGGCACAGCCCCATCCGCACTACTGGGCGCCCTTCATCGCCATGGGGCGCGACACGCCGCTGCGGCTGCTGGATCAGGCCGGCGGAGGGTAGATGTCCTCGAGGATTCCGGAGCGCTCGGGGTACAGTTGCTCGAACGCGGCCAGCGCCTCCGGGCCGCCGTCGAGCGCGCGCATGTACTCGGACCAGGCCTCCGCGAAGTCCTCCGTGTAGACGCCGGAGTCGTTGAAGCTGTCCTCCGTGTAGTCGTTGAGGTGGTTGCCGTCCGCCGCGGCGGCCTCCGCCCAGCCGTCGGGGATGGGAGGGGGCTCGCCCCTGAGCCTCTCGAAGAAGCCGGACAGGAAGCTGTCGTTGGCATCCTCCACCTGGCGGCCGATGAGGTGGCCAATCTCGTGATGGAAGATGTCGTCCGTCACGGTGGCTTCGCCGTCATAGAACGTGATGGTGCCGTCTCCAGCCCGCGCGGCGGCGTTGTCCGGATCCGGATCCTTCTTGATGACGACGCGCTCGAGCGAGCCCCGCAGGTCCTCCGGCGTCTCGCTGTACGAATCGACGAGCTGGCTCAGCACGTTCGCCGCGTCCACGTCACCGCCCCGCTCGATGGAGACGGTGAACGTGTCGTCACCGACGCGCACGGCGTAGATGTCGTTGTCGCCGAAGGGCACGGGCACGGGCGTGATGGAGACCTGCTCCGTCTTCCCGTCCGTGTTGGTGAAGGGCACCGTGTTGCCCGTCTCCAGGGCCTCCGTCACGGCGGCGCGGCGGGGGTTGATGAGCTTCCCGAGGTCGCCGGGCCCCAGGGGCGGAAGCGGGGGCAGGAGGGGCTTCGCGGGGCCGGACCGACTCGAAGCCGCTGGCGCCCTGGAACGCGCGCACCGCCGTGTTCTGGATGGGAGCCTTCGTCGGGAGCGCGGCGGGGACCACGGGCTTCGGGGCCGGAGCCAGCGTGAGGGGGCGGGACAAAAGCTTCGTGAGCATGGGGCAGTCTCCTTGCCCCCCTGTACGAAATGCTCCCGGACCCGGTTACACCCTCAGGCGCTTCGCAGCGTGAGCAGGGTCACCTCGGGCGGGACGCCGATGCGGAAGGGGAGCCAGTGCCCCGTGCCGCCGGAGACGTAGAGGTGGCTGTCGCGGAAGCGGTAGCGGCCCAGCATGTGCTTGAAGGCGAAGCCGAACAGCGGCACTCCCAGGAAGGCCACCTGTCCGCCGTGCGTGTGGCCCGCGAGCGTGAGGCGCGCGCCGCGCTCGGCGGCGTAGGGGAAGAAGTCCGGGTGGTGGGAGAGGCAGAGCACCACGTCGTCCGGGTGTCCGTCCTTGAAGGCCATCTCCGCGGAGTGCTGCCAGCGCCGGTCGCGTCCAGCGCGGCTGGGACCGGACATGGGGAAGTCCACGCCCACCACGCGCACGCGCTGACCGCCGTGCTCCAGCACGTGGGTTTCATCCACCAGCAGCCGGACCGGAGCGCCGCGCTCGGCCAGCTGCGCGTAGCCGCCCAGGACTTCCTCCAGCCCGCGCCAGTGCTCATGGTTGCCGAGCACCGCGAGCATGCCGTGGCGGGCCGTCGTGGAGGCCAGCGCGGCCATGGTCTCGTCGATTTGATTCACGTCGTCGATGAGGTCCCCGGTCATCACCTGGAGGTCCACGCCGGCGGTGTTCATCACCTCCACGGCGCCGCGCAGATATTCGGGGGAGATGAACGGGCCCACGTGCACGTCGGTGATCTGCCCGATGCGGAAGCCGTCGAGCGCGGCGGGGAGGCCGCGCAGCTTCACCTCCACCTCGCGCACGGTGAAGCCCAGGCTGCCGTTCACGACGCCCACGGCGCTGGTGCCCATGGCGAGGATGGGCATGGCCTGACCGGCCTTCATCAAGAGGTCCCGGCGTCCCAGGTCCACGCCCGAAGGCGCGGCCTGCTGACGGCGTTCCCTGCGCAGCTTGAGGATGAGGAACGGAGGGCCCATCAGCATCACCATCAGCGCGGCGATGCTCCACACGACGGCGAACAGCTTCACCGGCACGAGCAGCGGAGGCGTGTGATGCAGGCCGTAGCCGGTGACGGCGGGCACGGTCCACGCCGCGAACGCGAAGACGGACAGGCCCACCAACACGCCATGGCGCCAGCCCCGGGTGACGGCGGGCAACAGCCTGCGCAGCACGAGATACGCGCCCAGGTAGACGAACAGCAGGACCAGCAGCCTTCCCATGGTGTGCGCGCTCTCGGTGTCGTGAGGAGCCCCCAGGATAACGGACCCCCTGACCGCGCGCCGTGTCCCGGCACCGGGCTGCTCGCCTCCTGGGCTTCACGGAACTTAACGTGTAATAGCCGCAAAATGAGACGAACCTCCGGAGGCGGTCTCCGCGTCGTGTGGCTGTGGCTGGTGTTGCTGCTGGGGTGTGCCTCCGCACCCGTGCGAACGGAGTGTGAGGCCAGCCACGAGGACCAGTGCCTCACGCAAGTCTGCGAGGACGACGTCTGCGCGCTGTTCCGGTGCGAGGACCTGGCACCCAAGCGCATCGTGCGGACGCGAGGGGCGATGCCCGTGGCGCCCATCTTCGTTGCGCCCGGCAGCGGGCCGCAGCGGACGTGGGGAAGTGCGCAGGGCCTGCCAGGCGATGCCGTGCCCGTCATGGTCTTCCGCTGGCACCGGCGGGAGAAGCTGCCCAGCGAGCTGCGCCGCGAAAAGGCGCTACAAGAGTGGGCGAAGCGGCCGAAGGAGCGGCACCACATCTTCCCTCAGGCGTTCAAGAAGCACTTCGAGGACAAGGGGATTGAGATCCACAAGTACGTCTTGATGATCGATGCGGAAGTTCACGCACGCATCCATCGTGGCGCGTTGGGCGGACCCTGGAATCGAGATTGGAATACCTTCATCGAACTTCAAGGAGTCGAGGCTGACATTCCGGATCATTTCGCGCACGCCGCATGGATGATTCGAAAATATGAACTTTTCGGTCTTCCGATGACGTATTGGCAGCAGGTCGACCTGCTGCCCGTGCCCTTCGAGGATTGAGCCATGCGCTATTTCGAAGTTCGTGGCCCGCCTGACGGTGTGGAACCGCAATGGAGCGGTGAGTACCGGGCCGAGCACCGATGGCACCTGTCCGGCGTTGACTGTCCCAGGTTCGGCCCCTGGGCATGGATGGATGCCTTTCCATCCGTGGACCTCTCCTCTTTGCAGGAACCGGTGCTGGCCGAGTCCAAGGGGCCTATGTCCGTCGCGGAGTACAGCCGGCTGGTGGCTCTCATTCGCCCCTTTGTTCCTCCTGAGCTTCCCATCAGAGCAGGGGGCTCGTTCGGGCCCATGGTTGGAACGGCAAGAGGAAGGTTCGGTCCGATCACCTGCTGGCCCACATGGCGGGTGCTCCTCCGCGAGGACGCGGTGGACCTGCTCAAGGCCGAAGGACTGCGGGGCATCATCGCGGTCCGCATGGAACTCCGGTCCCGCCGCAGCACGATGCCCGCGCTCTACGAACTCGAAGCCCGGCCCCTGGCCCGGCTGCATCCCGACTGCATCGGCGAATTCAAGACGCCCGCGTGTGAGCTCTGCGGCAAGCCGGAGTCGTTCTCCCTGCCGCCGAAGCGCTGGCTGCTGCGGTCTTCGATTCCGGAAGGGCTCGATGTCTTCGGCATCGACGGAGCCAACCCGCGCGTCGTCAGCGAGCGCTTCGTCGAAACCGTGCAGCGCCTGGGCCCCAGCGACGTGCACTACCGCGAGCTTCCCGCCGCCGACTGATTACATCCCTCCACCCGGGCTCGCGAGCCGCAGGTGTGAGTGCAGGGTCTCCGCTCGCAGGTACAGGAACTGCGCATCCCCGAAGGCCAGCGCGTCCCCATCCGCCAGCATCCGCTCCTCGCCTTCGCCCAGCGCCGCGGCGTTCAGCCAGGTTCCGTTCATGGACCCCAGGTCCTTCACGGAGCACGTGCCCTGCGCCGCGTTCCAGCGCAAGAGCGCGTGCTGCTTCGACACGGACGGGTCATGCACCATCAACGCGCACCCCTCCGTCCGCCCCACCCGCAGCTCCTGCCCGTCCCGCTCCGGCCCCAGGAAGTGGACCTCCAGCGAGTCGAACGCCTGGAGCATGACGAGCAGCCGGTCCACCAACCGCGACCGGTGCGCCATGCCCACCGTGCGCGCCTCCGCCAGCCGCAGCGCCACCTGCTGGAACACCGGCTCCGGTGGCTGCTGGATCAACACCACCGGTCCGGAGGCTTGCAGGAACGCGTGCACGGGCGCGTACGCGAACGGGCGGAGCTGTTGAACGGAAGGCATCACGCCCCCACGTTACCCCCAGCCCCGCCGGTGCGCGAGCCGCCGCACTCCCAGTGTCGGGTGCACGGCGATTCCATCCATCACTTCAGGACGCGACAGACGCCTTCATCAAGTGGTCGCCGTAATCCTCCCGCAGCTTCATCTTCAGGAACTTCCCCGTCGACGTGCGCGGAATCTGCTGCACGAAGAGGATGTCATCCGGCAGCCACCACTTCGCGAACTGCTTCTCCAGGTGCGCCGTCAGCTCCGCCTTCGTCGCCTGCTGTCCCGGCTTGAACACCACCGCCGCCAGCGGGCGCTCGTCCCACTTCGGATGCCGCCCCGCGAACACGGCAGCCTCCAGCACGGACGGATGCGCCATCAGCGCGTTCTCCAGCGCCACGGAGCTGATCCACTCGCCGCCGGACTTGATGACGTCCTTGCTGCGGTCGGTGATGTGCAGGTAGCCCGCCGGGTCGATGGTCACCACGTCGCCCGTCTTGAACCAGCCGTCCTTCGTGAACCGGTCCTTGCCCTCGTCGCCGTAGTACGACGCCGCCACCATGGGCCCGCGCACCTCCAGCTCACCCATGGCCTTGCCATCCCACGGAAGAATCTCTCCCGTGTCGCTCACGTGGCGCGTCTCCACGAACGGCACCGAGTACCCCTGCGACGCGTACGCATCCAGCTGCGTCTCCGGCGACGCCGTGTGCAAATCCCCCTTGAGCCGCGCGAGCGTGCCCACCGGGTTCATCTCCGTCATGCCCCACGCGTGCAGCACGTTCTGCCCGTGGCGCTTGCGGAAGCCGTCAATCAGCGCCGGCGGCGCCGCGGAGCCGCCAATCACCATGTGCCGCATCCGGCCCAGGTCCCACTTGCCCGGCTCGCGGTCCAGCTGCGCCAGGATGCCCAGCCAGATGGTGGGCACGCCGCCCGCCACCGTGACCTTCTCGTTCTGCATCAGCTCCAAGAGCGACTGCGGATCCAGGTGCGGCCCGGGCAGCACCTGCTTCGCCCCCGTCAAGAGCGCGTCGAACGGCAGGCCCCACGCCGCCGCGTGGAACATGGGCACCACCGCCAGCACCGTGTCGGACTCCTTCAGCCCCAGCACCTCCGGCAGGCAGCACACCAGCGTGTGCAACACGATGGAGCGGTGGCTGAAGAGCACGCCCTTCGGGTTGCCCGTCGTGCCGGACGTGTAGCAGAGCATCGCCGCGCTGTTCTCATCCAGGCGCGGGAACTCGAACGCGGGCGGCTCCGCCGCCAGCAGCTTCTCGTAGTCCAGCCGCCCCTCCGGCACCGGCCCGTCATCCGGGATGACGATGACGTGCTTGAGGCTCCCGGCGGCCTTCTCGAACTTCTCCACCAGCGGCAACAGCGAGCGGTCCACCACGATGACCGTGTCCTCCGCGTGGCGCGCGATGTAGCCCAGGTCGTTGGGGTGCAGCCGCAGGTTGAGCGTGTGCATCACCGCGCCCATCGCCGGCACGCCGAAGTACACCTCCAGGTGCTGGTGGTGGTTCCAGCTCAACGACGCCACGCGGTCCCCGGGCTTCACCCCCAGCCGCGTGAGCGCGTTCGCCAATTGGCAGACACGTTTGTGGAAGTCCGCGTACGTGTAGCGGTGCAGGGACTTGTCCGGCTTGCGGCTGACGATCTCCTGCGCGCCGTAATAGGAGCGCGCGCGCTCCAGGAAGTGCGTCAGGGTGAGCGGGAAGTCCATCATGCGACCGGTGAGCATCGACACCATCCCTTCGGGAGAGGGGGAAGGGCCGGATGCTAGCGGATGCACGGCGCCATGCCCGCCACTCGCGGTGGGGGCAGGCATGGCGCACTACGTCAATGTCAGCCGAAGAAAACCTGCGCGACCTTGAAGAACTCCTCGGGGACGCGCTTGAGCTCGCGGGTGGCCTCGGCCAGCTCCTCGCTGACGATTTCGTTGCCGCGCAGGGCGGCCATCTTGCCGAACTCGCCGCGAGCGACCATGTCGCACGCATGCACGCCAAACCGGGTGGCGAGCACGCGGTCGTGCGCCGTGGGGGCGCCGCCGCGCTGGATGTGGCCGAGCACGGAGACGCGCGTCTCGAAGCCGGTGCGCCGCTCAATCTCCGCGGCGACGATGTTGCCCACGCCGCCCAGGCGCGGCCGGCCCGCTTCGTCCAGCGCGCCCGTGGTGACCAGCTGTTCGTTCTGCTCCGCGGACAGCTTGATGCGCGTGCCCTCCGCCACCACCACGATGGAGAAGGTGCGCCCGCCCGCGTTGCGGCGCACCAGGTGCTGCGCGACGGCCTCCAGGTCCGCGGGAATCTCCGGGACGAGGATGACGTCCGCGCCGCCCGCGATGCCCGCGTAGGTGGCAATCCAGCCAACGTGCCGGCCCATCACTTCACAGACGATGACGCGCTTGTGGGACTCGGCGGTGGAGTGCAGCCGGTCCACGGCCTCCGTGGCGATGTGGACCGCGGTGTCGAAGCCGAAGGTGAAGTCCGTGCCGTTGAGGTCGTTGTCGATGGTCTTCGGCACGCCGACGATGCGCAGCCCCTCCTGGGACATGCGCGTGGCGGCGGACAGGGTGCCCTCGCCGCCAATGGCGATGACGGCGTGGATGCCGTTGCGCTCGATGGCGCGCTTCACGCGCTCCAGGCCGTTCTCCACCTTGAACGGGTTGACGCGCGAGGTGCCCAGGATGGTGCCACCCCGGTGGAGGATGCCGGAGGTGGTCTCCCGCGTGAGGCGGAAGTGGTTGTCGTCCAGCAGGCCCTTCCATCCATCACGCAGGCCCATCATCTCGAAGCCGTGCTCGCTGGCACGGCGGACGATGGCGCGGATGACCGCATTGAGGCCGGGGCAATCACCCCCGCCGGTGAGCACGGCGACTTTCATGTGACAGGTTCTAGCGCGACCCGGCCTCCGCGCGTGAGAACGGATTGCAGGGAACGCCCGGGGGACAACCTTCCCGGTCCCCAGGCGTGCGGGGGACCAGGGCTGTCAATCGCGGGCGCTGTTCACGTGTAATTCCCGGAGGCGGGCGTCATGCCGCGCGGCGCCACGTACGCAGGGGCTGGGGGGCTGAGCGGCCGGGGCAGGGCGGCATATGCTGGCCGGCACATGAACCTACGGGTGTTCCAGACGGAACAGGAGGCGGCCTCCTCCTGCGCGGCGCGCATCGCCGAGGCCGTGCGTCACTCACCGGAGCTGGTGCTGGGGCTCGTCACGGGGCGCTCGCCGCTCAACGTGTACCGGAACCTGGTGGAGCTGGCGGGCCGGGGGGCGCTGGACCTGTCGCGGGCGACCACGTTCAACGTGGACGAGTTCCTGGGGCTGCCACCGGAGGACGCGGGCAGCTTCCGCGCGTACATGGACCGGCACCTGTTCCGGCATGTGAATCTGTCAACGGAGCGGATCCACTTCTTCGACGGGTGCGCGCCGGACGCGGAGGCGGAATGCGCGCGCTATGACGCGGCGCTCGCGGCGGCCGGGGGGCTGGACCTGCTGCTGCTGGGCGTGGGGCCCAACGGGCACATCGCGTTCAACGAACCCGGCGAGGTGCTGACCGCGACGAGCCACCGCGCGCGCCTGTCGCGGGAGACGCGGCTGTCGCACGTGATGGCCTTTGGGGATGATCCGTCCAAGGTGCCCATGGCGGCGCTGACGCTGGGCATGGCGGCGGTGCTCCAGGCGCGCAAGGTGGTGGTGCTGGCCTTCGGCGTGAACAAGGCCGCGGCGGTGACGGAGATGGTGCACGGGCCGCTCACGCCCCGGTGCCCCGCGTCGTTCCTCCAGCTCCACCGCGACGCGGAGCTGTGGCTGGACACCGGCGCGGCCAGCGGCCTTCAAGGGCGCAGGCTGGTGGACGCCCGGGGTGCCTGACCCCATGTGACTTGATTGGCGAGCCTCGCGGGGGGCTTGCTGCTGGCGGCCGGACGGGACGCGGGCTTCGCGGGGGCTTTCGCCTTCGGTGCGGCGGCCGGGCGCTTCGCCGCGACGGGCGCCTTGGGCTTCGTGTGCTCATAGGCCGCGAGCACCTTGGCCACGTAGAACTCCGTCTCCCCGTTGTGCGGCACGCGCCCGTTCACCGACCCGGGCCCCGCGTTGTACGCGGCCACGGCCAGCCGCACGTCGCGGAAGCGGCGCAGCTGTTCGGCCAGGTAGCGGCCGCTCCCGTCCACGGTCGTCGCAGGGTCGAAGGGGTCCTCCACCCGCATCAGCGCCGCGGTGTCCGGCATGAGCTGCCCGGGCCCCATGGCCCCCGCGGGGGAGATGCGGTGCACCCGCGTCTCCGACTCCACCTGGATGAGCGCCCTCAGGAGCCCCGGCGGAATCCCGTGGCGGCGCTCCGCGTCCGCGATGAGCGGCTCCAGCGGCGGATGGTCATCCAGCACGCACGCGGGCCGGTGCGCCACGTAGGCCCCCAGGGCGCGCGCCTTCGTCTGGAGGAAGGAGAAGGACAGGGGCGACACCTGCGTCTCGCCCAGCCAGGCCACGCCCAGGTTGAGCAGCACCACGGGCACCAGCGCGCACGGCACCAGCCACGCCCATCCCGGAATCTCGATGCCGCCCGCGGCCCGCTTGCGTCCCACCCTCCCCACTTAAGGGCGCTCCGGGTCCCCGTCCAGCTTCCGGCCCGTCCCGGCGTCCTTCCGCCGGGACGGGGAGACATCTTCAGAACAGCAGGCCGAAGTAGTTGGCGCTCGCCTTGGCGCCCACGCAGACCTGGACGTCCGCGGTCCACGCCTGCGTGGGGGGCGCCCCCGTGGCCTGGAAGCGGAACTCCAGCTCCTCCTGCCTGGCCAGGTCCAGCACGTCCACCGGGCCGCTGCTGGTGAGCTCCAGCGTGTTCGTGGGGCTCCCGCTGCCGGTGCGCCGGAACTCGCCCAGCACCACGTACTCCAGGGAGCCCGGCTTGCGCACGGCGAGGCTGGCGCGCTCGATGCCGCTGATGTCCGTGCTGGCGGTGGCGTTGAAGAGCTTCAGCCGCAGCTCCGTCTCCACGTCGGCGTCCTCGGGCAGCGCGCTGGCGAAGTCACCCAGCGGAATCGTGAAGGACTGCTCCACGGACCCGGCGATGGGCGGCGAGGCGGGGAAGGACAGGTCGTTCTCGGTCTTGCAGATGCGCTCGGCCTCCACCTCGACGGTGAAGAGCGAATCACAGCCCGTGCCCATCAGGGCCACGGCGCCAGCGAGCAGGAGGGTGCGGAAGGATTGCGTTCGCATGGTGGATGGGGCTCCTGGCTCAGAAGAAGTAGACGATGAAGCCCAGCTTCACCGACGGGATGGTGGCGCGCACGTGCAGCGGTCCGGACGTGACGCTGTCGTCGCCGGAGGCGTCCTGGATGAGCGGCGTGGGGTCCGGCACGGTCATCGCCACGTAGCTCAGGCCCACGTTGAGGAAGAAGCTGAAGCGGCTCTTCGTGCCCACCTCCAGGCCCAGGCTGCCCGTCACGTAGTTGTAGGTGACGTCGCGGATGGCCTCCGACGCGGCGCTCGGCTCACGGCCCAGCCAGTCCAGCACCTCGCTGTACTCCGAACCGAAGTAGTGCCCGGCCTCCGCGTTGATGGACGGCGCGATGAAGGTGTCCATGGGCAGGATGCTCAGGCCACCGCGCACGCCGACGCTGAGCGTGTTCGTGGTGGGGCCCGCGTGCAGCCGCAGCCAGTTCGTGGGGCGCACCACCGCGGACAGGCCGATGCCGTGCGGCGCGCCCGCGTCCAGCAAGAGGCCCACCTTGTGGGGCGCGTCGTCCTGGGCGAGCGCCGGGGTGGCGGTGCCCAACACCGCCAGGCACCCCAGGGCGATGCCGGAGGAGAGAAGAGAAGGGTGTCGTCGTCTCAAGGAAGGGGAGTCCATCGTCATGACGAAAGTTCCACGGTGAATGCCGGCCCAGCGGCCATTCTTCGCGGAAGGCGAGGGGGAAATGAAGCGGTTCACGCAAAACCCGTACGGGCTTTCCGGGGTGCCGCGACACGCGGTGAGACGACTGCCCGGTTCCCGACACGCTGCGTGGTCCATCGTGACCTGGAAATGCGTGCAATCCCTGTCAAATCACTGACGTCCTGTTCAATCCACTGGGTGATGTGCAGCCAAAACCACCCATGCGAGCGTATGATGGAGAGACACGGCGGCATGGCGTCGCGGGCCGGGAACCGGGGGGCCAAGGATGCTCGACGAAGTCGATCTGCGCATGAAAGCGTGGGTGGGACGCATTGCCACGGATGCGCCCGTGTACCTGGGCGTGCCTGACCGTGAGTCCCTGGAAAAGGGTGTCTGTCTTTACCTCCTGGAGCTGGGGCCCGCGCCCCTGACCCGGGCGGGGAAGCGGGCCGGCCTGCAGTTCACCGTCTGCTATCTGGTGACGGTGGGCGCGGAGACGCCCGAGCGCGCGCACCGGCTCCTGGGAGACCTGGTCTTCGCGGCCATGAGCGACAAGGAATTGGAGGTGGACCTGAGCCCGGTGCCAGCGGCGCTGTGGGCGGGTCTTCGCTCGGTGCCGCGGCCCGCGTTCCGGCTGCGGGTGCAGGTGCGCAAGGAGCAACCCCTGGCGGAGGTGCGGTGTCTGTCATTGGTGGGCGGGGCGTCCAGGCAGGCCCCCCTGCTGGGGCAGGTGGTGGGCCCCGGTGACGTGCCCATCCCGGACGCGTGGGTGGCGCTGCCCGCGCTGCACCTGAGCACGCGCACGGACGCGCAGGGGCACTTCCACTTCCCCCGTCCGGCGCACGGAGAGACGTTGGGCCGGCTGGAGGTGCGCGCGGAAGGGGAGCTGCTGTCGGTGGAGTCGGAGGGGCTGGCCACGGGGACCTCGCCGTGGATCATCCGGATGCCGGTGAAGGAGGAGTGACGATGGGCGCGGGTCCGCCAGCCGAGGCCGTGCAGGCGCGGCCTCGCGAGCGGCGGCACCTGGCCTGGGTGCTGTCCCTGGCCCGGTGGGTGAAGACCTGGGCGGAGCGGGTGCTGGCGGAGCACGCCGCCGCGGTGGCGAAGGCAGCGGTGGTGCCGGGCGGCGCGCGGGTGCTCTCGCTGCCCCTGCGCGAGCCGGCCGTGGTGCTGCTGCCGGTGCCCCTGTGGCCTCCCAGGGAGGCGCCCGTGATTCCGGAGGCGCCCACGCCCCGCTTGAACACGCTGCGGTGCATTCCAAGCGAAGGGGACGTGCCGGAGGCGGAGCCCGGCATGGCGCCCCGGGTGCCCTTCGGGTTCGGCCCGGAGGACCTGCTCCCCGTGGAGCCGGGGGCGGTGGTGGCCCCGCCGCCCTCGCTCGCGCTGCTGCTCCAGTCCGCCGCGCTGCCGGACAAGGACCCTCCGGCGCGGGCGGTGACCTCGTTTCCCAGGGACCCGGCCCGGGAGCTCATCGTGCTCCTGAAGGAATCGCTGCAGACGCCGGCCCCGCCCTCCGTGCCCTGGTCGGAGCCGGTGCCCTCCTCGCTGGGAGAGCCCGCCGACGCGGAGGAGATGCTGCGCCAGTGCGAGCGGTTGGAGCTGGAGCCGCCGGTGGAGTAGCCAGGGGGCTATGCTGCCCGGCGAGATGGCCGAGCGGTCACGTCCCAGCGCCGTGCTTCCAGACCTCACGGGGGCGGACGTCGCGCGCCAGCTGGAGGGCCGCGCGGAGACGCTCGCCGCGGCTCGGCGGCCGCACGCGGAATTGGAGATGGTGCTGTCCGGACGGCGGTGGCGGCGCGCGCTGCTCCGGCGTCCGGAGCTGGTGCCCGCGCTCGTGGCCGGAGCGCAGGCGGTGCGGGAGGCGCTGGAGCGCGTCCAACGCCGGGCGGCGCAGGAGGCCTGGCCGGACGACCTGCCCGTGTGGAAGGAGGCCCGGGAGCTGTCCGCGCGCCGCGAGCGGCTGACGCGGCTGGCCCGGCGCAGGCTGGACGTGTTGACGGTGGCTCCGGAGGGCCTGTCGCTGGAGGACGCGCTGACGCGGCTGGATGCGCTGGTGCGCCAGAAGATGGCCTGGACCCTGAAGCCGGGCGAGGTGCTCGTCTTCGATGACGACACCCCGCGAAGCTCGGACTCGAGCCTCGTGCCCAGGGCCCTGAAGCAGGAGGTGTCACCCCGGCTGATGTTCTCCTGGGGCGGGCTGACCGCGCTGTGCTTCCTGCTGTTGCTCGTCGCTCCCAAATCAATGGAGGTCCCGCTGGTGGCCGGCCTGGTGACGGGGACCGTGGGCCTCCTGTTCTCACAGGTCCTGCGCGGGGGCCGGCTCCGGCTCACCAGCGAGCGGCTCATCTGGGCGCCGCTGTTCGGCGAGCCGCAGGAGGTGCGGCTGGGCTCCATCCCCCCGGACGGCTTCCGGCTGGCGCAGGACGTGGACCTCCAGGTGGAGGGAGACCGGCGGCTCCATGCGCGCTCCGTGCGCGGTGCCACGGAGATCGCGCTGCTCGTGGAGCTGCACCGCCAGCCGCCGCTGCGTGGCGCGGCCCGGGCGGGCGTGCGGCTGGACTCCGTGGCGGTGTTCCCCGCGAAGCTGGGCCCGCGGCAGGGCTTCTGTGTGCTGGGGCCCCAGGGACTCTCCTTCATCCCGGAGGGGAGGGGCCCCCAGGCCCTGACGGCCGTCACCGGCAGGCCGACGGCGCTGCGTGGCTTCGAGTCCGACCGGGTGCTGGACGCGCTGCGCTGGCTGCCGGAGGCGGAGTTCGACGCCTGCGTGACGCGCGTCGTGGAGGCCACCGGAGGCACGGCCTGGGCCCGCCTGGACGCGCGCTACGTCCCGGGCCCGCCGGTGTGGCAGCGCATCGCCATCCAGCACGGAGGCCAGACGCTGACCGGCCGCGTGCGGTGGGACCAGCAGGATGCCGCCGAACGGCTCCTGCGCGACTGGCCCCGCTGAAAGGCGTTTCCAACCAGGCAGCGTCCTTCGCTGCGTACACACAGGGCTCCAACCCCCGTTCCCCGAGAGACATCATGAAAGCCAGACACCCGGACGTGCGCCGGTTCTTCCAGCGCACCGCGTCCGCCGCGACGCTGTTGTTGGGCCTTGCCATGGGCAGCCCGTCCCAGGCGCAGCACTTCACCGTCTTTGAAAGTGGCCAGGTGCGTCCCCTGGCCCTGTCCCCCAACGGCCAGTGGCTCTACGCCGTCAACACGCCCGACAACCGGTTGGAGATCTTCCAGGTGGGCAGCAGCGGCCTCACGCACAAGGGCTCCGTGCCCGTGGGCCTGGAGCCGGTGGCCGTCGCCGCGCGCACCAACAACGAGGTCTGGGTGGTCAACCACCTGTCCGACAGCGTCAGCATCGTGAAGGTGGACGCGAACGGGCAGGGCGGCAGCGTGAGCCGGACGCTGCTCGTGGGGGATGAGCCCCGCGACATCGTCTTCGCGGGCACGGGCAGGAAGCGCGCGTTCATCACCGCCGCGCACCGGGGACAGAACACCGGGTTCGACCCGCGGCTGACCACGCCGGGCGTGGGCCGCGCGGACGTCTGGGTGTTCGACTCGGACAACCTGGGCACGACGCTGGGCGGCACGCCGCTCACGCGCCTCGGGCTGTTCGGTGACACGCCTCGCGCGCTCACGGCTACTCCGGACGGCAGCCGGGTGTACGCGGCGGCGTTCCACTCCGGCAACCGCACCACCGTGGTCCACGAGAGCCTGGTGCCCAACGGCGGCGAGTCCGTGGGCGGCGTCCCCGGCCCCAACGTGAACCACCAGGGCATCCCCGCCCCGGAGGTCTCCGTCATCGTGAAGTACAACGGCCAGGATTGGGTGGACGTGCTCAACCGCCCGTGGACGGATTACGTCCGCTTCTCGCTGCCGGACAAGGACGTGTTCGCCATCTCCGCCAACGCGAACCCGCCCGTGCAGGTGTCCGGCGCGGCGGGCACCTACGCGGGCGTGGGCACCATCCTGTTCAACATGGCCGTCAACCCGGTGAGCGGGAAGGTCTACGTGAGCAACACCGAAGCGCGGAACGACCTGCGCTTCGAGGGCCCCGGCACCCTGACGGGCAACACCCTGCGAGGCCACCTGCACGAGAGCCGCATCACCGTGCTGGGCGGCCCCAGCGCCCCCACCGTCACGCCCCGCCACCTCAACACGCACATCAACTACGCGGCCTGCTGCGCGCCCACGCCCAACGCGGAGAGCGAGAAGAGCCTCGCGCAGCCCACGGGCATGGCCGTGACGTCCGACGGCGCCACGCTGTACGTCGCCGCGTTCGGTTCATCCAAGCTGGGCGTGTACGCGACGTCGCAGCTGGAGGCCGGCACCTTCACGCCCTCCACCGCGAACCAGGTGACGCTGACGGGCGGCGGGCCCACCGGCCTGGTGCTGGATGAGGCCCGGGGCCGCGCGTACGTGCTGACCCGCTTCGACAACGCCATCTCCGTGGTGGACACCGCGACGAAGACGGAGGTCGCGCACCTGCCCATGTTCAACCCGGAGCCGGCCAGCGTGGTGCAGGGGCGTCCGTTCCTCTACGACGCGCGCAACAGCTCCAGCCACGGTGACTCGTCCTGCGGCAGCTGCCACATCTTCGGCGACTTCGACAGCACCACGTGGGACCTGGGCAACCCGGATGGTGACGTGAAGGTGAGCTACAACCCGGTGGTGCCGGTGCTGCCGGAGTTCGGCACGGACCCCACGTTCGGGCAGGACACGTCCTTCCATCCGCTGAAGGGCCCGCTGTCCACGCAGAGCCTGCGCGGCATGGCCAACCAGGGCCCCATGCACTGGCGCGGCGACCGCACGGGGGGCGACAGCGCTCCCAGCGTGCAGCCCAACGGCGGCACGTTCGACGAGGTCGCGGCGTTCAAGCAGTTCAACCCCGCGTTCAAGGACCTGCTGGGCCGCAGCTCGCAGCTGACGGAGGCGGAGATGCAGAAGTTCTCCGACTTCATCCTCCAGGTCGTCTATCCGCCCAACCCCATCCGCAAGCTGGACAACTCGCTCACGGCTTCGCAGCAGGCGGGCAAGGACTTCTTCACGAACACCACGAGCTTCTTCCAGGGCTCGTGCGAGTCCTGCCACCGCGTGGACGTGAACGCGAACCCGGGCGAGGGCCCCTTCAAGGGCTTCTTCGGCACGGACGGCCGCAGCTCGTTCGACGCGGAGCCGCTGTTCCCCAAGGTCCCGCACCTGCGGAACATGTACCAGAAGGTCGGCATGTTCGGAGCGGCCTTCCCCTTCGGCAACACGCCGGCGGATCCGTTCCTGGGGGACCAGGTGCGCGGCACGGGCTTCAACAGCGACGGCGCCATCCCGACGCTGTTCCTCTTCAACAGCGGCTTCGACTTCCACCCCGTCTTCAACCAGGTGGGCATCCCGGACACGCCGGCGGGCTTCCAGGCGAAGAAGGACATGGAGGAGTACATGTTCGCCTTCGAGACCAACCTGGCGCCCATCGTCGGCCAGCAGGTGACGCTCACCGCGACGAACGCGGCGGTGGTGGGCTCGCGCATCGACCTGTTGATGGCGCGCGCGGACGCGGGCGAGTGCGACCTGGTGGCGAAGGGCCGCGCGGGCACGACGGAGATGGGCTTCCGCTACCTGGGCAGCGGGCAGTTCAAGGCGGACCGTGCGGCGCTGCCGCTGGTGCCGTCCGCGTCGCTGCGCTCGGGCGTGGCCGCGAGCCAGGGCGTGCTGACGTACACGTGCACGCCGCCGGGCTCCGGTCAGCGCGTGGGCATCGACCGGGACCTGGACGGGTTCCTGGACGGGGATGAGCGCGCCGCGGGCACGAATCCGGCGGACCCCGCGAGTCATCCGTAGCAAAGCAAGACATCGGAGGGGCGCTTCGTGATGTCGCCGGGGAGCTCAAGGGCTTCTCGCGACTTCACGAAGCGCCGCGGCTCCCGGACGCCACGCATGGCACGAACGTCCAGGGGTGGCGCTGACACCGCTTGGGGATGGGCTGGCCTTTCAAAAACACGTCATGGGAATAACTCCGGACGCGGACGTAACAGCAGGGCAACGCCCACCCTTTGAGAGGTTTCACAACATGATGAAGCGACTGTCCCTGTTCGCGGCACTGACCCTCCTGTTGACGACCCCGGGCTGCGGCCCCGCCGATGAGGTGGGTTCCGAATCCGGGTTCGGGCTCGCGCAGGTGGAGCAGGAGGCGACGCAATCCGCGGGCACCACGTCGGAGGAGCTGCCGCCCATCAACTGTCCCAGCAGGATGGTGGCCTACCAGTTCGGGTGCAGTGGCACCGGCTGCGACAACGTGTCGATGGGCTGCCGGGACATTCCCAGCAGCGCCGGGGTGGGCGTCACGAGCTGGACGCAGGCGTTCTCCGAAGAGACCCAGACACCCACCGTCTGCCCTACAGGCTACTGGGTGACAGGCGTGTCCTGCACGGGAGGCTTCTGCGACAACGTCTCGTTGCAGTGCACGCGTATCACCGGGCCCACCGCGGTGGACTGCTTCTGGTCTGGCTGGATCTCCGACGAGACCGCCCCCTTCCAGGCTCCCGAGAACTACTTCATCCGGGGCGCGAAGTGCCGGGGCTGGTACTGCGACGACATGAGCTTCCAGTACTGCAGAATGGGCTGATTCCCGGCGGACCCAGCCCAACGCCATCGCGCGAGCAGCGACGCAGGCGGCCCGGGCCCCCGTGGCCCGGGCCGTCCGTCGTCAGATACAGTTCCGCCTGAAACGCCATGGCCTACCGTGAACTTGCAGCCGCGCTGAGCGTGAGTGCCCTTGTGGGGCTCGCGCTTTCCATCCCACTCGCATCGCTCGCGGTGACTCCAGGCGTGTCGCCCCTCGCTTGCGTGGGCTTCGCGCTCGGCGCAGGGGCCTCGCTCGCGGTCGTGGGGTTCGCGGCGTGGCGTGACACAGGCCTTTTCTGCAAGCACATGTGCATCGCGAGTCTTTTCGCGCTGGGGGCCTGCGGGTTCGGCTGGCTCATTTCGGATGCTGGCGAAAAGCCGGTCCTCGCCACCGCGATAGCCGGGGCGGTGCTCGCTTTGCTCCTCGTCGCTCAAGAGGCGTTACGGCGGCGCAGTGGGCCGGTGCCTCACATCCTCCTGTCCCAGCCGCAGGCAGGACAGGTCTTGGAGTACGAGGGCATTCATCTCGCCTTCACGCAAACGCCTGTCCTGAGCTCCGGGCGGAGCAGCCGGGTCAGCCTCGTGCTGGAGAACTGCTGGAGCGGACCTCGCGACGTGAGGGTGGAGTTCATTCCGGAGGAGGGCCCCTCCCAGGACCCGCTGCGAGTCGTCCGCCACGTCGGGACCCGGCTGGAGGGCGCGGAGGTGCGCCGAGCCGATTTCGAGGTGCAAGCTCCCGCGGGGATTCAGGGCACATACGTGCTGAGGGTGCACATCACGGTGCAGGGCCTGCGGGGCCGGAGAATCCGGGCCAGGCGCGCCCTCGAATTCCAGAACCGTGTCTCCGAGGGGAAACAGGCCGCGTATCTGCTCGCGGGCACATTCATCTGGGGCGGAGGATTGCGCTTGCGGATGCAGGCGGAGCCGACGGGAGCGCAGACGGCGGGTCCGTGGCAGGACACCGTGACCTGGCACCGGAACGGTGAAGAGCCTCGGCACTGAGGGGCAATGCCCGGCTCCGGGGGTGATGCGCACCGTCACACCCCATGACCAGCGAAGAAACGCAGAGGGGACGCATCTCCGGCAGCTTCCTCACCACGCGCGACGGCACGCAGCTGTACTTCAAGGACTGGGGCCCGAAGGACGGACAGCCCGTCGTCTTCTCGCACGGCTGGCCGCTCACGTCCGACGCCTTCGAGGACCAGATGCTGTTCCTGTCCGAGCGCGGCTACCGCACCATCGCCCATGACCGCCGGGGACACGGCCGCTCCTCCCAGCCGTGGGACGGCCACGACATGGACACCTATGCGGACGACCTGGCGGAGCTGACGTCCGCGCTGGGGCTGCGCAAGGCCGTCCACGTGGGCCACTCGACGGGCGGCGGCGAGGTGGCGCGCTACATCGGGCGCCACGGCACCGGGCGCGTGGCGAAGGCGGTGCTCATCAGCGCGGTGCCGCCCATCATGCTCAAGACGGACTGGCACCCCCATGGCCTGCCCATGAAGGTCTTCGACGACATCCGCGCGGGCGTGCGCGGGGACCGCTCCAGCTTCTACAAGGAGCTGAGCCTCGCGTTCTACGGCTTCAACCGGCCCGGCGCGAAGGTGTCGGAAGGGCTGCGCGAGAGCTTCCTCCTCCAGGGCCTCATGGGCAGCCTCAAGGCCGAGTACGACTGCGTGAAGGCCTTCTCCGAGACGGACTTCCGCGCCGACCTGGCCCGCATCGACGTGCCCACGCTGGTGCTGCACGGCGATGATGATCAGATCGTCCCCATCGACGGAGCGGCGCGCCTCAGCGCCACGGCGGTGAAGGGCGCGGCGCTCCAGGTCTTCCCGGGGTTCAGCCACGGCATGTGCTCCGTCAACAAGGACGTCATCAACGAAGCACTGCTGGCCTTCCTCAAGGGCTAGGGCTCACAGGTCCAGGATGAGGCTCAGCTCTTCGTCAGCGGCCTCGTCCGTCTGGACGGCGGCGTCGCTGTCATCCGAGTCATCCCCGTACCGCGACCAGCCGGCCACCGCCGACGCGCCAATGCACGTCATCTGCCGGGGCGCGGCGCCGACGCCGTCCGCGTCCTGGTCGCGGTAGAGCATGGTCCACTGGTAGCGGCCCGTGTCCGCGTCGTCGCAGTCGTTGCCCACGGCCTGGAGGAAGTAGGGCAGGGGCAGCATCTTCCCGGTGCAGAGGCGCTGCTGGGGAATGGGCGTGGTGAAGCCGTCCCCATCGCGGTCCGCGTGGGCCGCCACCAGCTCCTGCCAGCGCGTCGCGTCCTGCGCGTCGCAGTCCGTGCCCGTGGCGGACCAGGGGCTGGGGACCTGGCCACCGGTGCAGAGGACCGTGGACGCTCCCGCCCCCACGCCGTCTCCGTCCGTGTCCGCGAAGGCCGTCACGTCCCGGAAGGCCGCGGCGTTCGTGTCGTCGCAGTCCAGGCCCGACAGCGCCTGGGTGGCGTAGCCCGGGGGCAGGGCCGTGCCCGCGCACAGCTCGCCGCTCTGGGCCACGGTGTACGTGTCGCCGTCGGCGTCGCGGTGGGTGAAGCCCAGCATCCGCCACACGGTGGCGTCCTGGGGCGCGCAGTCCGTGGACGACGTGGAGTAGCCCGGGGGCACCGTCGCGGCGCCACAGAGGGAAGTCGCCACGCCGGAGCCCACGCCGTCCCCGTCCGCGTCCGCGTGGACGCTCCAGGCCCGGAACACCGTCGCGTCCGCGTCATCACAGTCATCCTGGCGGACCTCCGAGGAATAGCCCTGGGGAAGCCAGAAGCCGCTGCACACCTCGCCCGTCGCCGGGGACAGGCGGCCGTCGCCATCCGCATCCCGCGAGGCGTAGGCCAGGGGCTGCCAGCGGGTGCCGTCGCCCGGCGCGCAGTCGCCGCCCCGGAAGGTCTCTCTTGGCGAGGACTCACCCGGCCCCTTGCAGAGGAGCAACGGCGCTCCGTCGCCGTAGCCGTCCCCGTCCGGATCCGGCCAGCGCTCGACCAGGACCGTGCGGTTCGCGTAGCGGTCGTCGCAGTCCTCCGGGCCGGACACGGTGGCGTAGCCCGGCGGCAGCGCTTCGCCCGAGCACACCGTGCCCTCCCGCGCCACGGTGAAGCCGTCCCGGTCCTCATCCCGGTGGCTGAAGGGGAGCATCCGCCAGAAGCGTGTGTCCCCGGGCGCGCAGTCCCCGGAGGTGAGCACGTAGCCCTTGGGAGGTGCACGCCCCCGGCTCGGGCACCAGGTGATGGCCAGCCCCGCGCCCACGCCGTCCAGGTCCGTGTCCGCCCACGCCTCCACCAGGGCCGACACCGCCGCGTCCCCGTCATCGCAGTCCGGCGGGCCCGCCTGCTGCAGATAGCCCGCGAGCGTGGCCCCCACGCAGCCCGTCACCGGACCCGCGCCCGTGGCCCCGTCACCGTCCGCGTCCGGATACAGGCCCGGCACCCGGCGCCAACGGGTGGGGTCCGCGGGAGCGCAGTCGCCCGCCTCCTGCGTCCAGCCCTTGGTCGTGTCGCCCACGCAGGTGACGGACGTGCCGTCCTCGCCGAAGCCGTCTCCGTCCGTGTCCGCGTAGCCCGTGACGGACCGCCACACGGTGGGGTTCGCGTCATCACAGTCCAGCTCCGCCGGATGGCCGTCGCTGTCCAGGTCCCGGGGGCCCACGCCGCCACCGCAGCCCAGCTGGAGTCCCAGGGCCAGCCACACCCATGCCCGCATCATGCGCACCCGCGTCTTCATGGGAGGCGCCGGGGCTACTGACGGGTCAGCGTGCAGACCGGGAAATAACCGCCGGCCTGTCTGAACCAGCTGAAGTGGAAGCGCCCGGGCCGGGTCATGGTGAGCAGGGCCAACCGGTCACACCGCGACGCCTCGACCTCGTCGCCCCCAACTGAGAACTGGATCGTGCGCGCGTTGCTTTCGCCCACCAGGGTCCCGGTGACGATGAGCGTGGCCCCGACCGTGGAGTAGGCATCCACGGTCGTAAAGACGTAGTTCACCCCCACTTGGGCATACTCCGGCTCCGCCAGGGCCGAAGCCGGGGCAAGGGTCAGGGTGGCCAGCAGGGCGAGTGCGCGGAACGACGACATGGGGCCTCGGGAGGAAAGGGCCGCGACGGGAACGCGGCGTCCGAGCCCTATACGGAGCGCACCGGCTTCCTTGGCTCGTTTCCTCCCCCCGCGTGCCCAGGAACGCCTGCTCCAGTCGATGGGTCGTCTCGCTGGTGGCGCCCGTGGCGGGAGGCGGCGCCGGCTGTCCGCTCCCTCCACAGCCCAGCAGCGCGAGCAGCAAGAGCCGGTTCATGGGGCAGGGCATCCCGGATGCGCGGACAGCCAGGATACGGACCGGACCTGCGTGCGTGGCTGTTGTCCTCCGGTGCACCACCGGGCTTGTCATGCCCCGGGGCGTGCAATACGCCTTGGAGCCATGTCCACCGCCGCGCTGCCCGCCGACTTCCTCCGCGCCATCGCCGAGTCCTTCCCCGCCGACTTCCTCACCCGGGAGCCCGCGGAGCTCCAGGAGTACGGCCGCGACTGGACGCGCGTGTACGCCCCGGCGCCGGGCGCCGTCGTCTTCCCGCGCACCACGGAGGAGGTCGCCCGCTTCGTGGCGCTGTGCCACCAGCACCGCGTCGCCGTGGTGCCCTCCGGCGGGCGCACGGGCCTGGCGGGCGGGGCGGTGGCCATGCACGGCGAGGTGGTGCTGTCGCTCAAGCGGATGACCCGCATGGAGCCCGTGGACCTGCTGGGCAACACGGTGCGCGTGCAGGCCGGCGCGGTGACGGAGGCCGTGCACCAGCACTGCGCGCCGCACGGGCTCACCTGGCCGGTGGACTTCGCGTCCAAGGGCAGCAGCACGGTGGGCGGCAACATCGCCACCAACGCGGGCGGCGTGAAGGTCATCCGCTACGGCCTCACCCGGCAGTGGGTGCTGGGCCTGCAGGTGGTGACGGCGCAGGGCCAGGTGCTGGAGCTCAACGGCGCGCTGGAGAAGAACAACACCGGCGCGGACCTGCGCCAGCTCTTCATCGGCAGCGAGGGCACGCTGGGCGTCATCACGGAGGCCACGCTCAAGCTGACGCGGCTTCCCGGCAAGCAGGACGTCTTCCTCTTCGCGGTGCCGGACGTGGCCGCGGTGCTGCGGCTGTTCCGCGACGCGCGCCAGGCCCCGCTGGTGCTGTCCGCCTACGAGTTCTTCACCGACAAGTGCCTGGCCCGCGTGCAGCGCCACCGCAAGCTGCGCTCGCCCTTCGAGGCCCCCAGCGGCTGCTACGTCCTCCTGGAGTCCGAGGGCGGCGACCCGGCGGCGGTGGAGGCGTGGTTGGCCTCGCTGTTCGAGCGCGGGCTCGTCACGGACGGCACGCAGGCGCAAGGGGCCGCGCAGGCGCAGGAGCTGTGGTCGCTGCGCGAGTCCATCAGCGAAAGCCTCTCCGCCACGGGCGTGCTGCACAAGAACGACATCTCATTGCCGGTGGCGAACCTGGAGGCGTTCTGCTCGGAGCTGGATGCCATCTTCGCCAGCCGGTATCCGGGCTGGGAGATCTGCCTCTTCGGCCACATTGGCGACGGCAACCTGCACGTCAACGTGATGAAGCCGGACGGCGTGGAGAAGGCGGACTTCTTCGCCCACGCGAAGCAGTCCGACCACGCCATGTTCGACCTCGTGCGCAAGCACGGCGGCAGCATCTCCGCCGAGCACGGCATCGGTCTGCTCAAGAAGGACTACCTGGACTACACGCGCGCGCCCGGGGAGCTGGAATTGCTGCGCACCCTCAAGCGCGCCATGGACCCCGCGGGCATCCTCAACCCGGGGAAGATCCTGGATGCCTAGGACACGATGCGCGTCTTGATGTCCGTCTCCAGCCCGGCGATGGCCTCGCACACCTGGCGGGACACGTCCTGGTCCAGGTCCATCACCAGGTAGCCCACGTTGGCGTCCGTGCTCAGCACCTGCGCGTGGATGTTGGCGTTCAGGTCGGACACGATGCGGTTGATGTCACGGAGCACGCCCGGCGTGTTGCGGTGCACGTTGATGATGCGGTGGGTGCCCGGGTTGATGGGCGCCTCCACGTTGGGGAAGTTCACCGCGCCCGTCGTCGCGCCGCCCTTCACGAACTTGAGCAGCGACGTGGCCACCTCCTTGCCAATGGACGCCTGCGCCTCCTCCGTGGAGCCGCCGATGTGCGGCGTCAGCACCACGTTGGGCAGCCCCTGCAGCTCCGTCATGAAGCCGTCCGAGTTGCCCTCCGGCTCCTCCGGGTACACGTCCACCGCCGCGCCGCCCAGGTGCTTGGAGCGCAGGGCCTGCGCCAGCGCCGGGATGTCCACCACGGTGCCTCGGCTGGCGTTGATGAGGCACGCGCCCGGCTTCATCGCCGCCAGCTGCTCCGCGCCCATCAGCAGGTGCGTGGAGGCCAGCGCCGGCACGTGCAGCGTCACGAAGTCGGACTCCGCCAGCAGCGCGTTCAGCGTGGGCACCGACCGTGAGTTGCCCAGAGGCAGCTTCGTCATCACGTCGTAGTAGAGGACGCGCATGCCCAGGGACTCCGCCAGCACGCCCAGCTGCGAGCCGATGTGCCCGTAGCCCACGATGCCCAGCGTCTTGCCGCGCACCTCGTGGCTGCCCGTGGCCACCTTGCGCCACTGCCCCGCGTGCACCTCCCGGCTGCGGTCGAAGAGCTGGCGCGTCAGCACCACCACCTCCGCCAGCACCATCTCCGCCACGCTGCGCGTGTTGCTGAACGGCGCGTTGAACACCGGCACGCCGTGCACGCTGGAGGCGAGCAGGTCCACCTGGTTGGTGCCGATGCAGAAGGCGCCAATCGCCAGCAGGTCGTCCGCGTACTTCAGCGCCTCCTCCGGCACCGTCGTCTTGCTGCGGATGCCCAAGAGGTGCACGCCCCTGAGCCGCTCCGCCAGGTCCTCCGGCTTGAGCGCGGCGGACAGCCGCTCCACCTCGAAGCCCTCTGCCCTCAACATCTCCTGGGCCGAGGCGTGGATGTTCTCCAGCAGCAGGACTCGCAACGGGCCCTCGTTGTTCACGGGGCGGCGG
>NZ_RAWL01000500.1:0-5793 GCF_003668885.1 Corallococcus sp. AB049A
CCTCATCGCGAGCCCCCATCAAGAGTCGCGAGAAACCGTCCACGCCACGCCACGCCCACGGCAGTGCGATCCACCCAACCGGATGAGAATCGAAGAATCCCGCAGAGCCTCCCCGGCGGTGGCGCTCCCAAAAAACCTGTCCGACAGTCGGACAAGCTGGCACCACCACCGTGCGAGCCGGTCCGACAGTCGGACAAGCCGTGCTCCTTGCATGGGGCTGTCGGACAGGCGGACCGGTTGGGCCCCCCGGTTTGGCCTGTCGGACAGGCGGACCGCTTGAGCCCACCGTTCGAACCGGTCCGACAGTCGGACAAGGTGGGGCCGCGACCTGGACGTGTTGGACAGGCGGATGGGTTGGGACGACTGAGCGAACCGGTGCGACTGTCGGACAGGTTTTGCCCGTCGCGGCGGCCGGTCCGACTGTCCGACAGGTTTGAAACCTTGCGGCGGTCCCCCTGGGCTGACGAGTTCCCGGCGGAGGCGACTCCGCGAAACCTGTCCGACTGTCGGACAGGTTTTGAGCACACCCGGCCGGAGGGCGCCTTCTTGATTGTTCGAGGTCCCAGGATTCGACCTCGCGGTCGGGCCGGGTCTGGGCGTTCCTGGCTCATTTCGCGAATGCCCGGCTGAAGGCTTCCTTGATGTCACCGCCGTGCAGCAGCCCCTGCTCCAACAACTCGGGCGTCCAGGCCTGCGCTCGGCCCAACAGCGTGTCCACTCCGGGCTCTCCACGCGGGCCGCTCAACCGGGGATCCACCGCGTGCATGTCCCCCTTCTCCACGATGATGCGCTGGCCCTCCGGTGACAGCAGCACGTCCACCAGCGCCTTCGCCGCCACCGGATTGCGCGTCGATGCGAACAGCCCCACCGGCCCCGGGATGACCACCGCTCCGTCCTCCGGCCAGATGATCTCGATGGGACTGCCCTTCGCCTTCGCCGCCAGCGCGTTCTCCAGCAGCAACACGCCCGCGTCCACCTCGCCGCTCTCCACCTTCTGGAGCACCGCCGCGTTGCCTCCCGCCACCACCGCGCCCTTCGCCCTCAGCCCCTCGAAGTAGGCCTCCCCTCGCCGCGCGCGCAGGAACACCGCCCACGTGAACGCGGTGCCCGACGTGAGCGGATCCCCGATGGCCGCCCTCCCCTTCCAACTTCCATCCACCAGCGCCGTGAATGACTTTGGCGCATCGCCCGCGCCCACCCGGTGCACCAGCACCATCGTGGACAGCCGCACCGCCGCGTACCTCGCATCCAGATCCAGCAACGTGCGCGGAATGCGCAGCGCGTTCACGGACGCGTAACGCAGGAACGCTCCCTCCCTCGCCAGTCGCTCATAGAGGAACGGATCCGACGTCATCAGCACGTCCGCGCGCACCGCTCCCGCGGCCCGCTCCGCCTCCAGCCGGCTCGCGACCTTCTCACTGCCCGCCTGGTACCAGTGCACCTTCACGCCGGGCAGCCGCTCCTTCAGCAACGGCTCGAACGCGTCCAACACATGCCGGTACATCGACGTGTAGACCCACACCTCGCCGGACGGGGTGTCGGCCTGCGCCACGGCGGCGCCTCCCGACGGCGCGGCGGATTCAATGCGGCACGCGGCCAGGAGGATCAGCGCGAGGAGCGGCCCCACGCGCCGCACAAGGAGGGGGATGCGCATGCGGGTGTCGATTATGCGGCACACGCCCTCCCGGCACACCTGGTCCGCAGCGGTGGCTCCTGCACAGTCGGCCCGCGCGCCCGTTGTCCCCGGCCCCTCCCAGCCGCAACGTCGGCCTCTGCCCTCTGTGGAAGGACGCCCGCGCATGACCCGGAAGGAATTCCTCGCCGCGACGCTGTCGCTGATGGTTGCTCCGCCCGTGCTCGGGGCCTCGCCCTCGAAGGCGAAGAAGGCTCCCGCCGTGCCCCGGCGCAAGCTGGGCCGCACCGGACAGGACGTGTCCTGCATCGGGCTCGGGGGCTTCCACATCGGCAAGCAGAAGGACGAAGCGGAGAGCATCGCGCTCATCCGCGGCGCGTTGGACCAGGGCATCAACTTCCTGGACAACTGCTGGGACTACAACGACGGCAAGAGCGAGGAGCGCATGGGCAAGGCGCTGCGCGACGGCTACCGCGCCAAGGCCTTCCTCATGACGAAGATCGACGGCCGCGACAAGAAGACCGCCGCGAAGCAGATCGACGAATCCCTCCAGCGCCTCCAGACGGACCACGTGGACCTGCTCCAGCTCCACGAAGTCATCCGCGACAGCGACCCCGACAAGGCCTTCGCGGAAGGCGGCGCCATCGAGGCCATGAAGGACGCGCAGAAGGCCGGCAAGGCGCGCTTCCTGGGCTTCACCGGCCACAAGTCCCCGGACATCCACCTGAAGATGCTGGAGACCGCGAAGAAGCACGGCTTCCGCTTCGACACCGTGCAGATGCCGCTCAACGTGATGGACGCCCACTTCAACAGCTTCGAGAAGCGCGTGCTGCCCGTGCTCGTGAAGGACGGCATCGGCGTGCTCGCCATGAAGTCCATGGGCGATCCGTTCATCCTCGACAGCAAGACCGTCACCGCGCCCGAGTGCCTCCGCTACAACCTCTCCCTGCCCGTCAGCGTCGTCATCACCGGCATCGACTCGCAGGAGCGCCTGCAACAGGCCCTCACCGCCGCGCGCGGCTTCAAGCCCCTGAGAGAAAAGGACGTCCAGGCCCTGCTCGCGAAGACAAAGGACGCGGCCCAGGACGGCGCCTACGAGAAGTACAAGACGAGCCACCACTTCGACGGGACCGTCCAGAACCCCCAGTGGCTCGGCTGAACCATTCCGAGGCCTCCTGGCAAGGTGTGTAAAAACCGGCAAATATGAATGCTCCCCCAACCCCGGAGCATTCATGCACCGCCCCTTTCGAGCAGGCCTCGTCGCCGCAGGACTCCTGACCACCCTCTCCGGCTGTTCACCGGAACCGGAAGCCGCCGCCCCGGTGGAGGCGGAAGGCTACGGCCAGACGCAGCAGGGCGAGCGCGCGTACGACCCGGGCGCTGGGTGGTCCCTGTCGTGGCAGGACGACTTCACGGGCTCGGCGCTGAACACGGGCGCGTGGAACGTGCTGACGAGCAACTGGGATCCGGTGACCAACAACTGCAACTTCGGCACGGGGGAGCTGGAGTTCCCGCGCGCGCAGAACGTGGCGGTGGCCAACGGCAAGCTGATCATCTCGGCGGAGCGCACGGCGGACAACCCCACGGACTCGCGCTGCCCGGGGCAGTACCGCTCGTTCTATTCCGGCCGCATCCACACCAAGGGCAAGGTGGAGGGGCGCTACGGAAAGATCGTCGCGAGCATCAAGGTCCCGCCGGGCTACGGCATGTGGCCCGCGTTCTGGACGCTGGGGTCGAACATCCAGAGCGCCGGCTGGCCGGCCGCGGGGGAGATCGACATCCTGGAGTGGAAGTCCACGGAGCCCACGTGGATGAAGTCCGCGCTGCACTGGTACAACAACGGCAACGCGGACTGGGGCACGGGCGCGAGCCGCGGCGTGGACCTGTCGCAGGACTTCCACACGTATGAAGTGGAGTGGACGGCGAACACCATCGTGTTCCGCCTGGACAAGGACTTCGTGTCCACGGCGACGTTCAACCACAACGAGTCCGAGTTCCAGCAGAACCACTACCTCATCCTGAACCTGGCGCTGGGCGGCGTCTGGTACGGCAACCCGGCGCCGGCCTCCATCGACCTGGCCTGGGGTGCGAAGAAGACGATGGAGGTGGAGTGGGTGCGCTGGTACCAGCCGGGCGGCTCGCAGTCGCTGGGGTTGACGAACCCGGGCTTCGAGCAGGGCATGACGGGCTGGAACACCTGGAGCCCGAACGGCACGGCGACGGCGGCGTTCTCGGAGACGTACAACGGCGGGCACTCGGGCAGCTTCCACCTGACGCACTGGACGTCCGCGGCGGCCTACGAGGCGTGGACGTACCAGACGAAGTCGGGCCTCGCGTCCGGCAACTACAAGCTGCGCGCCTGGTTCCGCAAGGGAGGCACGTTCGACTTCGCGCGCTTCCAGGTGAAGAACTGCGGGGATTGCGCGCCGGCCATCACCAACCTGGGCACCTACGGCAACTACACGCTCGTGGAGACGCCCGCCATCAGCGTCACCAACGGCTACCTGGAGTTCGGCCTGCACAGCAAGTCGCCGGCCCACAACGGCTCCAACTTCATCCACATGGATGACGTGGAGTTGATCAAGCTGTAGGCCATGACTGCCTTCACGCGCGCCGGAGCAGACTCCGGCGCGCGGTGACTTCACGGCTACGGCACGAGCACGAAGTCGTCCACGTACACCGTGCCCTGATCCGATCCGGAGTCATCCATCACGTAGAAGTCATCCACGATGCCGGACGTCGCCCCGATGGCGCTGAGCGGGATGGAGACCTTCTGCCAGGTGCCCGCCGCGATGGGGTGCCCCAGCGCCGTCTCCAGGTTGATGGAGCCCAGCAGCGTGCCGCCGTTGTAGAGCGCCAGCCGCACCTGCTGACCGCCCGTCGTTCCTCCGTGCACCCAGAGGTCCACGGACTGGTACTGCGCCAGGTCCAGCCCCGTGTGGTGGAACATCAGCGCCTCCCAGTAGTCCGGCTCGAAGCTCACCGCCGTGGAGCCGGAGTGCACCGTGACGGCCTGGTCCAGGTCGTGCGTCGCCCAGCTCCAGTCCTGGAAGCCGCTGCCCATGGCGTCGTCGTAGACGACCGTGCCCACCGACGGCGGCGCCTCCGTGAGGCCGTCCGTCAGCGCCAGCCCCTGCTCCACCGTCACGGTGCGGATGCCCGTGGACTGCACGTAGTTGAGGATGCTGTTGAAGTTGGTCGTCTTGTACTGCGTCTCCCGCGTGGGCGTGCCGCTGGTGAACTCGTGGAAGAGGATGATGAGCCAGCTCTTCTCCGCGATGGCCTGGTTGATCCACCCCTTCACCTTCGCCACCGTCACCGCGCTCGACACGTCGTTGGCGCGCAGTTCGTAGATGACCGTGTCGCGGTAGTTGCGGCCCGCGTTGATGGTGCGGTGGCTGGCGTACTCCGGCTTCAGCGCCGTCATCACCGTCGCGTTGTACGCGCCATAGGGTGACGCGAAGTCCTTGCCGCACTGCGCGCCCACGTTCGTCTGCAGCCACGTGCGCGAGTCATGCAGCTCCGACGTCAGCTGCGCGGGCGTCAGCGACGTGAGGTCCGCGTGCGTGCGCGTGTGGCTGGCGATTTCATTGCCCTCCGCCTTGAGCGTCTGCACCTGCGCGAGGCTCATGTAGCCGCCCCACGCCTGGGCCACCGCGTCCGTGACCAGGTAATACGTCGCGGGGATGTTGCGCGACTTGAGCGCCGGCCGCGCCAGCGTGTACTGCGTGCTCCAGCCGTCATCCAGCGTGATGGAGATCATCCCTTCCGAGAACGGCGACGCGGCGAGCGCCGAGGAAGTGCCAAGCAGCGCCGCGGCGCAGAGCGCGCGCGAGGTCCAGTTCATCCAAGCCATGTCCGGGTATTCCCCCTGTGAGGAGTTCCCAGGATATGCGCCCCGCCCCAGCGAAACCCAGACGCCGCTTCCCACGACCCGCGTGCTAGAAGTCGGCCCGCCCATGAGTCTCTTCCGCCTCCCCTCCCTGCTCTGCGTGGTGCTCGCGCTCGCGGCGGGCTGTCAGCGCCCGGCGCCCCCGGCCACGGAGCCCCAGGCGCGGCGGATCGTCTCGCTGTCCCCGTCCGTCACGGAGGCGCTGTTCGCCCTGGGCGCGGGCGCTGAAATCGTGGGCGTGTCCGACTACACCGCCCTGCCCCCGGGC
>NZ_RAWL01000501.1:0-5780 GCF_003668885.1 Corallococcus sp. AB049A
GGCCGTGGGGCCCGGGGCCGGCGGCGGTGGCGCCGCCTGCGTGCGGGTGGCCGCGAAGGAGACGCCGTTCAGCTCCTTGAGCAGGAACGCCACGCGCATCAGGTGATCCGCGTCCTGCGGCACGTCCTGGAGCAGCTGCCCCAGCGAGCGCACCCCGTCGATGAAGGAGAGCGCGCGCACCTCGTGCGGCGTCAGGCGCAGGTCGCTGGAGGCCACCCGGCCGCCCGACTTCATGATGGGCAAGGGCAGCACGAAGGCCAGCCGCCGCTTGAGGTCCGCCGTCGGCATGCGGCGCACCTGGTCGCTGAGCAGCGCCCAGCGGTTGCCCAGCGGCATCGACTTCTGCGCGGGCAGGTCGCGCGCCTCGAAGCTGAACGTCCCGGACTCCGCCCGCAGCGCCTTGCCCAGGATGCCCAGCGCCCGCTGAGCCAGCTGCGCGAACGCCGTCGCCGGCTGCAGGAGCCCCAGGCCGAACAGCGCCGCCAGCAGGTCGCCTCCGAAGCGGTCCTTCGCGCCCTCCGCCTGCTGGAGCTGCTCCGCCGTCAAGAGACGCGCGCCCATCAGCGACACGCCCAGCGCGTCCTCCGCGTGCGACGAGTCCACGAACTCCGGGCTGCCCTTGCGGAAGTGGACCGACAAAGCGCGGTCCGGAAGCCCCAGCGTCAGAAGGCCCGTGTGCTCGCCCGCGGCGATGCGTCCGTAGAGCTGCAGGGGCGAGTGCTGCGCGAGCTGCCCCTGCGGAGGCACCGTGTTGCTGCCGTCGTCAGCCGGAGCCTGCGGAGCCTGCGGAGCCTGAGGGGGCGCGGCCGGACGTGCCGCCGCGACCGGAGGGCCCGGAGGCCGCGCGGCGGCGACAGGACGCCCCGCCGGTGCCGCTCCGGGAGCGGGGCCCCGCATCGCGCCCGGACCCGCCATGGGCATGGCGCCAGGACCCGCGACGGGCGCGGCTCCAGGGCCCGCCATGGGCACGGCGGCCGGGCCGGCGCCGGGCGCGGTGGCCGGGGCGGGCGGAGGCGGCGCGATGACCGCGGACGAGGATTGCAGCAGCGACGCGGGCGCGCCGTCCCCCCACAGCTCGCGGGGGAACGCGTCCCGCACCTCCGGAAAGCGCCACGGGAAGGCGAACTGCAGCCCATCGGTGGAGACCTGGAGCTTGCCCTGGATGGAGCCGCTGTCGATGAGCAGCTCGATGGTGGCACCCGTCAGGGGCCCCCAGGTGGTGCCCCGATCGTTGCGCACCCAGTACTGCCGGACCTCGCCCTCCGCCATGTGCCGTCCTGCTCCCGCTCCCTGGACCGCCGGGGAATTGGAATTTTATCGCCGCCCGTGCCCGCCTCCAAGCAGACGTCTCACGAGCGGGCGGGCAGGCGTCCTCAGGGCGTGGCGCCCTCCAGCGCCGCCAGCCCCACGTTGGCCAGGCACGCCGCGTCCGCCTGCTGCTCGGCGGGCGGGTCGAAGCAGTACACCTCGCTGTCGAAGACCTTGCAGATTCCCGCCGGGGTCCCCGCGCACGCCACCTTGCCGTACGCCGTGGTGCAGTTGTAGCCGCACACCGGCCCCACCTCGCTCAGCTTGCACTGGGGCGCCGGCAGGTCCTTGCCCCACGCGCAGAGCGCCGCGGGCGTCGGGTCGAAGCAGGTGATGTGGCCATTCTGCGCCTTGCACACGCCCAGGGGCGTCTTCGCGCAGCGCACGCCCTCGGAGGCGTTCACGCAGTTGAAGCCGCACGCCATCTGGAGCCCGTTGCTGACGCACTGCGCGCGCGGCACCTGCTTGCCGAACACCGCGAACACCGCGGCGGGCGGGTCGAAGCACGTCACGTTGCCGCTCTGGCTGCGGCACACGCCCGCGGGCGTCTTCGCGCACTGCACCTTGCCGAAGGCCGTGACGCACGCGTACCCGCAGCCCACCACCCCGTCGATGGTCTTGCACTCGGAGTCCGGCAGCGCGGAGCCGTACGCCTTCACCACGTACGCCGGCGGGTCGAAGCAGACGGCCTGGCCATCAATGACGGTACAGCGGCCCTGGAGCGTCTGGGCGCACCGCACGCGCTGTCCATCCGACTTGCACGCATAGCCACAGGACACGTGCCCGTCGATGGAGCGGCACGTGGCGGTGGTCGCGTCAGGCGGCGAGGGCGGCGCGGCGAGCGTCAGCGCCAGCACGGTCATCAGGGTCGCGAGCATGAACCGCATTGACCCCCAAGCTTCGCCCTCGCGCAAGTAAGGGTGATAAGCGGGGCGCCACCGTGGACCTGGACGTCAGCGCAGTGAAGCTGGTGCTGTTGTGTGTCGCCGCCCTGAGCGCGGGCTTCGTGGACGCCATCGCCGGAGGCGGCGGGCTGATTACGCTGCCGGCGCTCTTGACGGCGGGCCTGCCCGCGCACGTGGCGCTGGGCACCAACAAGGGCCAGTCCGTGTTCGGCTCGGGCGCGGCGCTGGTGCGCTTCGCGCGCGCGGGGCTGGTGGACTGGAAGCTGGCGAAGGTGGCGTTCCCCTTCGGCCTGATGGGTGCGTTCGGCGGCGCGGCGCTGGTGCTGCTGCTCAAGCCGGAGGTGCTCAAGCCGCTGGTGCTGGTGCTGCTCATCGCGGTGGCGGTGTTCCTCGCCTTCCGCCGCACGCCGCCCCGGAGGGACGGCGTGGAGCCCTCGCCCCGGCCGCGCGCGCAGGCCATCGGGGCGCTCATCGCGCTCTGCATCGGCACCTACGACGGCTTCTTCGGCCCGGGCACGGGCACCTTCCTCATCGTGGCGTTCTCCTCGCTGCTGGGCCACGGCCTGGCGCGCGCGTCCGCGGACGCGAAGGTGGTGAACTTCGCCTCCAACCTGGCGTCGGTGACGCTCTTCACGCTCCGGGGCGTGGTGCTGTGGAAGGTGGCGCTGCCCATGGCCGCCGCGCAGTTCACCGGCGCGTGGCTGGGCGCGCACATGGCGGTGAAGGGCGGCGACAAGCTGGTGCGAATCGTCGTGCTCGGCGTGGTGGCCGCGCTGGTGCTGAAGCTGGGGCACGACGTGTGGCAGGGCTGGGCGGCCTGAGCCTCAGCCGATGTGCACGAGCATGCAGAGCCCGCGCTGCGCCACGGCGGCGGTGAACTTCTGGAGTTCCACGAAGTAGGAGAGCAGCTCCTCCAGCGGATCCACGTCCTCCTCCAGCTCCTCCTCCTCGTCCCAGGTGCCGGGGTAGATGTCCTCCGCCTGGAGCTTCGCCGGGTCGAAGCGCTCGCGCAGGCTGTCCACGGAGACCTGCTTCAGCGCCTCCGCCAGGGCCTTCACGGAGGCCGCGTCGAACACGCGCGCGGTGCCTTCATCCGACGGGATGTCGCCCACGTCCTCGCCGCCGCGCACCAGGAAGTCCAGGGGAGGTTTGCCCTCCCACGCCGTGCCGGTGAGTAGGTACTGGAGGCCGTGCCACGCCTCGCCGATGTCCAGCTCCAGGAACGCCACGCCCTTCGCGTCGCCGAAGTCCTCCTCGTCCTCCAGGAAGGGCTCCAGCGCCTCGGGCGCCTTGAACAGGGCCTGGCGCTGCGACTCGGTGGTGCTGCGCAGCGTGCAGAGCATCTCCATGGGGCGGGCTACTCCACGACGACGAGCTTGGCGTTGTTCTCCACGGCGGTGCCTTCCTTGGCGAAGACCTCCGTGACCTTGCCGGCCTTGGGGCTCTTGAGCTCGTTCTCCATCTTCATGGCCTCCACGACCACGAGCCCCTGGCCCTCCTTCACCTCTTCGCCGACCTTGACCAGCACCTTCACCACCTTGCCGGGCATGGGGGCGAGGACGAGCTGACGGCCCTCCACGGAGAAGCTGCTGGCCGCCGCGCGCATGCGCAGCTTGCGCTCATCCGCCACGTCGGTGCGGTTCACCTGCCCGCGCACCAGCGTGCCAATCTCGTCGCCGTTCTCCTCGAACTCGACGTTGTACGACTGGCCGTCCACCAGGAGCGACAGCGTGCCCTGGTCCACGGACAGCGCGTCCACCTGGAACGTCTTGCCGTTCACCGTGAGCCGGTAGCGGTCCTGGCCCAGCGGCTCCAGGTCCACCGGCACCGCTTCCTTCTGACCCTGCTGCTGCTTCGTGAAGTAACGCATGGAGGAAAGGTCCTTGCGAAAGGTGGAAGGTCAGCGGCGGCGGCTCTTCAACGCCAGGCGCCACGGGCTGATGCGGCCAGAGGTGTCACCGCCACCGCCGCGCGACGGCAGCGTCTTCGCGCGCTTCTGGTCGCGCTGGAAGGCGTGCAGCGTGCTGGCCAGCAGCGCCACCTCGCTGAGCTGGGCGTCCTCCTGGCCCAGCAGCTCCGTGTGCTGGCGGGTGAGGAAGCTGGTGTCGTAGTCCCCGCCCACGAACTCCGGGTGGGACAGGATGCCGTGCAGGTAGCGGATGTTGGTGGTGATGCCCTTCACCACGTACTCGGACAGCGCGCGCTTGGCCCGCGCGATGGCCTCTTCCCGCGTGGCGCCCCACACGGACAGCTTGGAGATCATGGGGTCGTAGTAGTTGGGCACCGTGAAGCCCGCGTACACGCCGGAGTCGTCGCGCACGTTCGGGCCGCTCGGCACGCGCAGCGCGTGGATCCTGCCCGGGCTGGGCATGAAGTTGCGCGCCGGGTCCTCCGCGTACACGCGCACTTCGATGGCGTGACCGCGCGGGGCGGGGGCCTCGAAGAGGGGCAGCTTCTCGCCCTCGGCGGCGCGAATCTGCATGGCCACCAGGTCCAGGCCGGTGACCCACTCGGTGACGGGGTGCTCCACCTGGAGGCGGGTGTTCATCTCCAGGAAGTAGAAGTTGCGGTGCACGTCCACCAGGAACTCCACCGTCCCGGCGCCCACGTAGTTGACGGCCTTGGCCGCCTTCACCGCGACCTCGCCCATCTTCGCGCGCAGCTCCGGCGTGAGGATGGGGCTGGGCGTCTCCTCCACCACCTTCTGGTGACGGCGCTGCGCGGAGCACTCGCGCTCGTTCAGGTGGATGGTGTTGCCGTACTGGTCGGCGAAGACCTGGATCTCGACGTGGTGGGGCTTCTCCAGGTACTTCTCGATGTAGACCGCGTCGTTGCCGAACGAGCTCATCGCCTCGCTCTTGGCGGAGCGCCACGCGGAGTCGAAGTCGCCCAGGCCCTCCACGCGGCGCATGCCCTTGGCACCACCGCCGCCGGCGGCCTTGAGCATGATGGGGAAGCCGATCTTCTGCGCGTACTCGCGCGCCTCCTCGATGGTGCCGATGGGCTCCGTGGTGCCCGGCACGACGGGCACGCCCGCCTTGATCATGTTGGCGCGGGCGCGGGTCTTCTCACCCATGGCGTCCATGGCGGCGGCCGGCGGACCGATGAAGGTGATGCCGGCCTTCTCGCAGGCGCGCACGAACGAGGCGTTCTCGGAGAGGAAGCCGTAGCCGGGGTGGATGGCGTCCGCGCCGGACTGCTTCGCGACCTCCAGGATGCGCTCCTGGACCAGGTAGCTCTCGCGCGAGGGCGGGGGACCGACGAAGTAGGCCTGGTCGGCGGTGCGCACGTGCAGCGCGGAGCGGTCTGCTTCGGAGTACACCGCCACCGTGGCGATGCCGAGGTCCTTGCAGGTGCGCATCACCCGGATGGCGATCTCGCCGCGGTTGGCGACGAGCACTTTGCGGATCTTGGGCATGGGCGCCCGTCTAGCATGGGGCGCCCGGGATTGCCTGCCTCTACTTGCGCAGGTTCAGGTACTGGTCCATCAGCTGCTTCGCCTGGGCGAGCTTGGCCTCCACGAAGCGGTCGTCCTCGTCCGGCTCCGGGGGAGGGGCGGGGTGCGCG